>NZ_JAJENT010000655.1:0-1682 GCF_035615515.1 Phormidium sp. CCY1219 | reverse complement strand
CCTCCATTTCCCCTGGCTCTCATCCCGACGCTCACCAAGCACGGGTAGAGCGCGGGGCTTCCCGCCGAGAAGCTAATCCCCCCACCAATGTCCGCTCTACCCCGGAAGTGGCTCCCGATAATATTGTGGGTACCCTGGCCAATGGCACCTATGTCTCACTCAGCGATCGCCAAAATGGCTGGTTTAAAATTACCACTCCTGTGGATGGCTGGATTTCTCAAAACCTCACGGAAACCACCTGCGCTTCTGTCAGCAAGCGGATTAATTTTCCCCCCAATGGCACTAGGGCGATCGTTAAAGGTCGGATTATCGGTGGGGGCAGCCACGAATACATTCTCAACGCTTCTGAAGGTCAAACCATGACCGTTACTGTCATTGAAGGAGCCTTACCTTTCGTCTTTCCCCCCAACGATCCCAACCGTCAGCGCGACTTGACCGGCGGCGGTCACTACACCGGCAAAGACAGCTGGACCGGCACCCTCCCCGCTACCGGCGACTATCTCTTGCAGTTAGATTCCAATTTTCGCGGCTTCGAGTACGAATTGTTGGTGAGCGTTGAATAATTCAGATACATCACCGATAACTTCCCCCCCGTTGCGAGGGAATCGCTTCCAAGGAAACATCCAAAATCGAAAAGCGCCGCCAATCCGCCGCATCAAAATGCCACCATTCCGTTACCAGGGGCACAAAACCATGCTTCCGCATCACCGCTGCGAGTAATTCACTGTTTCTGCGGGCCGTCTCGCTCACCCCTGGCCCTCGGTAATCCCGCGCCGCTCGTTCGGTAAAATCATCGAACTCGGTGGGCATTTCCAGTTCCCTGCCCTCCCGGTCCACTAAGGTTAAATCTACCGCAGCACCGCGATTGTGGCGAGACCCCCACGCCGGATTGGCAACATAACGCGGATCCGGCAAGACGTCCCACATTTCCTCGGTCACGGAGAAGGGTCGGTAACAATCAAATACTTTTAATCCTAACCCGCGTTGTTGCAATTCGTTTTGCACCCGCGAGAGCTTTTCAGCAACCCTGGCCCTTAACGCACATCGCGCCACCGGGTAAAGCTCTCGGTTTAAAAAATTGTTGGCGGTGGCGTAGCGCATGTCGAGAATGATGGAGGGATTGATATCGGTCATGTCCACTAATCTGGCCCAATCCGGTACCCGATCGCGATCGGCGATTTGGGTGCCATTGCGCGACGGTTCGGATGTGGCAATCGGTGGCCCCTCCGCTTTGGGAACCCGCACCCCCCAAACCGCCTGTTGACCCACTCCAACCCAGCTCCCTAGCATCACCCACATCCAGATTGCCCAAACCTGTAATTTCATAGCTAAACGCATCTACAAACCTTGACTCTGATTCTGTAACGATCGCTCTACTCTAACTCCGGAAATTTTCAACCATAAAAAAAGTTAACTCTCAACATCGGCCACTCTCAGTATAACAGAAAAACAAAGCACTTTATCCCATCCAACCGCCAGGTTTTATACTAAAATTTCTCACATAAAGAAAAAATAGCTCGAGAGTTCTATACAAAAGTAACATAATCTCCCAAAACAACTGCCTGTAAGGACAGGGCAGCGCGGTGTCCCGAGGAGGTTGGAGAACCATCATCAGAAATTAGGGTTGGTAAGGGGGAGAACGGAAACCCTCGTCATTTATGCGTAGGGAGGAGTTCTCCCCC
>NZ_JAJENT010000654.1:0-334 GCF_035615515.1 Phormidium sp. CCY1219 | reverse complement strand
AGTGTGGAGGTGATATAATAATTTTTAAGGCTAATTTCGATGGGCGAGGCAGGGAAATAAAGCAATTTATGCATTGCTTTAGCGTCCTGCCTCGCCCATCCAGTTAATCGTACCCGATGCCCATTTTTTTGTCAAGCGATCGCGGCAACAATTTTGCGGCTCCACAGTGCAGTTACACGAGCGCCCTGTATAAAAAAACCCTCGCTCTGGCGGAGAAAGTGGCATAAAATAGAAGCGTTCCCCAAAGAGCAAAAGCATGTCAGCACCCCGCTCTAAAGAGACGGGGCTTCTAGCCCCTGACTTTAGGTAGCTGACCAGCCTAAGCCCTACGAGG
>NZ_JAJENT010000653.1:0-7148 GCF_035615515.1 Phormidium sp. CCY1219 | reverse complement strand
TCCATTTCCCCTGGCTCTCATCCCGACGCTCACCAAGCACGGGTAGAGCGCGGGGCTTCCCGCCGAGAAGCTAAATAGGTCGGCCTTTACTTTTGCTTCGCGCAAACACTCAAATAGGGTTGAGAAATTGCCCCCTTCCCCCTGGCGGCGAGATTGCCCCCTTGCCTGTTCTAGGCAGAACTGTAGTTTTGTTAACAAAATGGCGATCGGTTCGCGCAAAGCGCTATTATTAACCTGAAATCAATTACTGTGACCAGGGAGCTATGGGTGAAGCAAAGCGTCGTAAAGCAGCACTGGGAGATAAATATGGCCAAGAGCCATATATCTTGCCCTGGCTGCCGATTACTAAAAGCCAATCACAACAGTTTATGACCTGGACAACCCGAGGCGCTTGGATTGGTATTGGCTTATTAATCGTAACTTGGTTAACCGTTCGCTTACTCGGTCCTGCCTTTGGTTGGTGGCAAGTGAACTAAAGCACTCAGTAATCACCGAACGGCACACCCGAGAAGCAACCCTTGCGGCACCCAACCTTTCACCGACGTTGCGGTGCCGCTAAGTCTTTTTTTGTCCTTTCTCAATTGGCAGTTAATGACATAACTTTCTAATCAATCTCATAAGAATTCCCAATCAAAAGCACCCCGTGCATCCTTCGCAAAGGTGGAAAGCTAGATTCACGCCGTGCTTTTTTTCTCGGGTTTCGGACATTCTTCGTGGAGAAGTTACATTCTCCGGAATCCCTCAATCCTCCAATGAATCTAGGAGTGAAAAATCAACTTTATGTCCCAACGGATACGATCTGCCAAAAGCAGATGGGATTAAATACTTCTAATTCACCGCGCGGCGATTTGCCAGTGGAGAATGGGAACCATAGCTAAGATACTATCCTCAAAAGGAGGTAGAATATTAAGAAAACATTAAAAAGTTCTACAATTGTGGTGTGATTATAGGAGAACCGTTGTGTTTATTAGACTAGCCGAACAGCACAGAGAATTCGTTAAAGATTTGGTAATGAACCTGCAAGCCCTGGCGATCGTGCTAGAGCGTCGGGGATTTCTCGCATCCTGCTACACCTGTGGGGGGCAGATGAATAGCGCCTCGTTTATGGTGAGCTTGGGAGAAGACCATCTGATCCGCTTTTTGGTGTCGGATTACGGGATTACCTGGACGGAAATGCGCGACGATCGCGAACTGATGAAGCTCGAAGGGGCAGAAGCGATCGCCCAACTGCAAGAACTGGCAAATTTAGTCAAACATCAAATGAAAACCACAGACGAAGAGTCTGACTTGGCGGAAGAAAGCGTCAATCATCAGCCCGCATAAGCCCCGTACATGAGGATCCACAAATCCGGCGCGAATCTCCAGTGGTCGATCTGGAGAAAATCGCGTTAATCGCAAATATCCCGGGAGTTTCATGGGTCAGAGAAAATGTTACCCTAGAACAGAGGGAGTACAAACGCCATCCCAGGGCTTGGCCAGACGGATGCAAACCGAAAGGCTCGACTTCCCGTGAAATCCAGAAGCTCGCGACCCTGGCAATGGTCTATCCCCTCTGAAGGTTCCTTTAGGACTCTGGAACGGGCAGCGAAAGCGCCCCGACCGAGCATTATTCTAATTAAAGATATGACTGCCCTAGAAACAACTTGGGAACATCATTATATTGAAACCAACCGGATCCGCCTGCACTGCGTGACCCAAGGAGAGGGAGAACTGGTTCTTCTCCTACACGGATTTCCGGAATTTTGGTACTCTTGGCGCTATCAGATTCCGGCACTTTCTCGATATTTTAAAGTGGTAGTGCCGGATTTACGCGGCTACAACGATTCGGATAAGCCGGAGAATGGCTACGATCTCGATACCCTCAGTGCGGATATTAAAGGTCTTATAGAGAATTTAGGCTACGTTAAAGCCCATATCGTGGGGCATGATTGGGGGGGCGCGATCGCTTGGCATCTGGCAGAAAAGTGTCCCAACAGCTTAGAACGGTTGGCGATTCTCAACGCGCCTCACCCCTACCAGTGGTTGCATGAAATGTCAAGTAATTTGGATCAACTGCGCCGCAGTTGGTATGTGTTGGCGTTTCAGGTTCCCGGAATCCCGGAATGGCTGATTCACCAAAACTTGAAGGATTTTGTCAAGAAAGTGTTTCAGGAACAAGCCATTCGCAAAGGGGCGTTTACCTCGGAACTGACGAAGATTTATCAAGAGGCCCTGGAAAAGCCCGGAGTCCTCTCGGCGGCAATTAATTATTATCGACAACTCATGTCGCCGCAAAGTTGGTTGCACAATTGGGGGCGATCGCCCATACCCGTCACCGTCCCTACCCTGGTACTGTGGGGGGAAGAAGATTCCTTTTTGAGCAATAAATTTACCGAAGGACTCGATCGCTTAGTGAAAGCGCCGTTTAAACTCAAATTAGTGCCGCACTGCGGTCACTGGATCCAGCAAGAAGTCCCCTATTTGGTGAATCGCGAATTAATTAACTTCCTGCGCCAGTCCTCAAACGAGAAATAACTTCAAATCGGCTAGCGCCGACACTCCTCCCCCGCCGCCCCCATCGGCGGGCTAGTTGTTTTGCCCTTCACTTTTCCCCGTTTCTTCTGTAGGATGGACAATCCTACAATACTACCAGAGCAATTACCAATTAAGGAAGAAACCTCAAATTCAGCAAAATTCACCTTCTTGTAACCGGCCAATTTCCCAGAGCATATTTCGCCTTGCATTCTCCTCATAGCGCTCCAACATTGGTTTAGTATAATAGATTTTATCCCGCTGCAACAACTGTTGTAAAACCTGCATTCTACCCTGGCAATACTCCGCATCTGAAACCCAAGAATATTCGCGTTTAATGCCATTGGCATAAAATTGATAGTCGGCATCCTCTGCCCCTAAAATCGATAAATCCGCATCAATCAAAATTTGACTGTCGATATCATGGGCGGCGACTTGATGATGTTGGGTATGCAAAATCATCCGAGTCACTGCATCGATAGTCGATCGCGGTATCTGTAATTGAGTCAAACATTTTTCCGCATACTCGGCGCTTTTTTCCTCATTATCTCGGGCGGTGGTATCGTAAATCGCATCGTGGAACCAGGCGGCAAATTGAATTGCCGTCAAATCCTGTGCTAGAGGTTGCAAATCCTCAACCATGTCTAACACGCGCTGAACGTGTCCGAGATTGTGGTAATGACGGTCCTTGCTGCAATAGGTACTCACCAACTCAAACAAGATTTTTTTGCCCACCTTTGGCGGAACTTGAAACGGGTGCAGCAAAGAATCCCAGCTTGATTTTAGACCCAATCCATCCACATACCCCATGATGTACCTAATCAGCCGACCCACTTACAGTTAGTTTTTTCTTAGGCAATGTTTATCGTCTTACTACAATTCTGGTTCGCTTGTCAATGTTTGGATTAGCGGTGCAATTGCTGTACCCGGGAGAGACGATCGCACCGCGATTAGGCGATGAGAGGGCGATCGCGCCATCACTGGAGTGCCGGCGGGGCGCGCCGATGCTTCCCCTACCTACAGCCCTAGAGAAAACCCTCGCGATCGCTTCTATGTTATGGTAGAGATTTCATCGATGAAAACTTGCATTCAAGGCTACCATGTTCAAAAAAGAACTCTGGCTTCCCCATGATTTTACCAATCACTTTTATCACGGTTCTATCCATAACTTAGTTTTTCTCGACCTAGAGTTTTTTCCCCTTTACTTAAAATCGCAAAAAGTCGAGCAGAGAATTTTTGGCTATACCTTGACTCGGCTTGTGGAAGACCCCAAACAACAGTATATCAAAATTCAGTTAATCGAAAACATCCCGGAAGAAAAACCCCTGATTCAAGAAATTTTTCAAGACATCAAAATCTTAGAAAACAAAGTTTTCATCGGCTTTAATATTATCCACAGCGATTTGTACTGCTTGCACAAAAGAGCTAAAGCCCTCAAACTCAAACCCACTTGCCAGCATCCGTTGGTATTTGACTTGTACGACCCCAAACAATCGCGCTATCGCGGGGGATTAAATGGTTTATTTGAATACCTCGACATCAACATCGACAAACAAATTAACGGCATGTACATTCGGCGCAATGCCAAACGAGTCTTCGCCCAAAAACCTCGGGCGAGCGATATTTTAAACACCATTTATGAATATTGCCTGGAAGATGCAAAAAATTACTTCCATATCATTTCAAACTGGCATTATAAATTTGAACGAGTTAATTCAGAGCGTTTCATTCATTTCCAGTTTAAAAGCAAAAAGCGGCGGCGGCGGCGGTGAAATTAACGGTTCCCCTCGCGGTTTTAGAGGAACCGTTAATTGATTTTAAAACGCCTCTATCCCTTCAAACTGCTTCGTTTTCATTGCATTTGCCGCTTCGCCACAGGTGCGCGGGGTGGGGAATAACTTCTCCGGATTTGCCAATCCCTTGGGATTAAACACTTGGCGCACCCATTGCATGGTTTCCAAATCCACCTCATTAAACATGTCGCTCATGTAGCATTTCTTGTCGGAACCAATGCCATGTTCTCCCGTCAAACTACCCCCAACTCGCACGCAGATTTTGAGGATTTCCCCGGCGAGTTCTTCCACTTCTTCTAATGCACCGGGAATTGAATTATCGTAAAGCACTAAGGGATGTAAATTCCCATCGCCCGCGTGAAAAACATTCGCCACGCGATAGCCATATTTGGCGCTCAATTCCTCAATTTCTTTCAATACCGAAGGCAACTGAGTGCGCGGAATTACCCCATCTTGCACGTAGTAATCCGGACTTAAATGACCCGCTGCAGCAAACGCCGCTTTGCGACCTTTCCATAATTTTAACCGCGTTTCGGCGTCGCTGGCGGTGGTGATATTGCGCGCGCCATTCTGCCTGCAAATTGCCGCCACGCGCTCTTTGTTGGTGTTGACTTCTACTTGCAATCCGTCAATTTCCACCAGCAAAACAGCGGTAGCATCCCGGGGATAACATCCCGTCGCCACCACATCTTCCACAGCGTTAATGCTCAGGTTATCCATCATTTCCATGCCCGCCGGAATAATCCCGGCGCTGGTAATGTCGGAAACTGCTGCACCAGCATCTTCTATACTGGTAAAATCGGCTAATAAGACGCATACCGCTTCCGGTGCTTTGAGAATCCGAAGGGTGATTTCGGTGGCAATTCCCAAGGTGCCTTCAGACCCGACAAATATTCCGGTTAAATCGTATCCGGGCATTTCGGGAATTTCGCCGCCGATTTCTTTGATGGAACCGTCGGGCAAGACGATTTTTAATCCCAATACATGGTTGGTGGTGACGCCGTATTTGAGACAGTGAACGCCGCCGGAATTTTCGGCAACATTGCCACCAATGGAGCAGATAATTTGACTGGAAGGATCCGGGGCGTAGTAAAATCCAGCACCGCTGACGGTTTGAGTGACCCAGTTATTAATGACTCCCGGTTGCACCACGACGCGCTGATTTTCTAAGTCAACTTTCAGCACTTTTCGCATTAAGGCGGTGACGATTAATACGCAGTTTTCTAGGGGTAAGGCACCTCCGGATAATCCGGTTCCCGCGCCGCGCGCTACCCAGGGAATTTCGTGGCGATCGCAAATTTTTATCGCTTCGGAAACTTGTTCCGTGGTGCGCGGTAATACTACTAAACCGGGGCGTTGTCGATAGCTGGTTAATCCGTCGCATTCGTAGGTGAGTAACTCTTCTTTGCGCCGCACTACGCCATCTTTGCCCACCACTTGCTCGAATTCTTTAATTATCGGTTTCCAGTTTCTTTGTTGGGTTTTTTCTTGGGTTAGCATGGGTTATTTTCCTCGGATTTACTGGATGTTTTATCTGTTTTTTGAATGTCTCGATTGAACCCCCGGGTTTCTGACTCTATTTTTGGTTAATTCAAGATTGGGTTTAAAAAACCAGTTTCTCGCTGCAACCACACCGATGCGCTTACATTGCTTTTGCCACTGACATGGGATTGGCAAGAATAGAGTCAGCCGAAAATTCCTCCCGGCGGGCAATATCCCAGCTCAATAGCTGAATGCCATTGCCAAAACTCGGTTCGGCTGTAATCGAAGGGGATAACTGCAATATTTCACATTCCGGATGCGCCGCGACAAAATCTGATTGCGCTTGTTGCACGCTTTTCCAATTGGAGTTATTCACGATAATCAAGGCGCGATCGCTCAAACAATGCCGGATTAATAGCAATCCCATCAGTTGCGATCGATAGTCGTAAGCACAATCATAAAAGTACGTGCCAATTTTTGGCCGGAGTTTTACTTCGCGCAATTCTAGCAAAAATTTTTCAAAGTCTTGATTGTAAAACGAAACCCGGTTTTCTAAATTGAATTTTTTTAAATTTTCTAACAGATTTGATAAACTGTCACTCGCTTCGTCTAATTCGGAAAAGTTATCCACCGCATAAGCTTTGCGATCGCCGTTATCCAGTAGCGCGCCAATTAAACTCGACCCCTGATAGGTGCCAATTTCGCAATACAGTTCCTCTGCTTCCATGCAAGACACAGCACAGTTGAGCAACTGCATCACGTTGGGAGTGGTCATCCCTTGCACGCGATCGAGTGCTTTTTGGAATTTTTCGGTTTTCGGTCGAACCGACTCTTCTCCCCAGTTTTCATATAAATCAGTCAGCTTGTCGATAAACCTTTGATAATCCATTTTTCCCTTTAGATGCGTTCCGTTTGCGTTGGGCGATTGGCTGTCTTTGAATTTAACATAAATTGAGATATAGCAGTTCTCATCTGGATGAAGTAGAGAATTTTTCACCTCGGAGGTGCCAACGCGGTTGAGACTCTTCGGCTGCTTACCCCATCAAGAAAGAAACCTGCTCTATTTCACCACCGCCACTCCAAGGTTGGAAAAACTGTACCGACAGCACAATGGTTTTTTCGCCGCCACCACGCCATCGGTGGAAAGAAACTATACCGATAAGCGGAATAGTTTTTCCCCACCACCACGCCATCGGTGGAAAGAAACTGTACCGACAGGAGAATAGTTCTTTCTCCACCACCACGCCATCAGTGGAAAGAAACTGTACCGATAAGCGGAATAGTTTTTCTCCACCACCACTCCAACTCTGGAATAAGCGGAATAGTTCTTTCTCCACCACCACTCCAAGGCTGGAAAGAAAC
>NZ_JAJENT010000652.1:0-6969 GCF_035615515.1 Phormidium sp. CCY1219 | reverse complement strand
TACTCTACCACACGCCGTGAGGTATTTCCGGAATAATCTAGAATTTTCCAGTAAATCAGGCTTTAGTCATTAACAGCCCCGAGGAACGCAGAAAGGTACAGTCCAACGAGTCTCAGGCAGATACCTCGGGTCAGTTGCGGTTACTGTAGCGGTGGTAACAGTTGATCGTCCCGGCGATCGCGATTTCGGCTCTAACTTCCCCCAAAACTCTCGCGTCAAATTCTGACTTCTCAACCCCAAAAGCTTTGTCCCCCCTCGCCACTCCCACTCACCAGAGCTGAAGAACGAAAATCGGTGGTCTTGCAGCAACTCACACTGCTTGCCACCAATATCTGGATTAAATTGAGTAGATACACTCATCGCACCCTGAAGGACTCTGTGCAATTTCTATTGCCCCAAAGTGGGAAACACCCGATGGGATGTTTCCATAGCGCCCACTGCACCATTTTCTCCGCAGGTTAGGGGTAGAGTGGCGTTATGTTTCCACTTCTTCTTTCTTGCGCTTGCGTAACAGAGCCAGTCCCCCAGCGATGCCAATTCCCAGCGCTCCCGTGGGTTCCGGGATTTTGCGCGGCTCATTTTCTTCATAGTCATAAGACACCCGGATCCCGGCGGATGCCAAGGTGGCAAACTGGGTAATCAAGTTACCCGATCCCGTGCCCACGGAACGACCCTCTGCATTCACCGAGAAGTCCAAGCTTCCGCCGCCTCGAGCGGCAAATAAGGCTAAATCGCTCTCGGTGGGCGCATCGATTTTGATGGTTTTGGTCGTACTGCCCCGCACTCCGTTGCCTTCATCTCGGGTGTAACTCCTGCCCGAGGTGCCACCGAAGTCGATGGTGCCATCATAGGCGCTCAATTCATCGCTCACCGAGACAAAGGGATTGAGTTCGGCGAATAGGGTATCGTCGTCGGGCAAATTTAACTCCAACACACTGCTGAGGGTCGCCGTCACCGTACTTTCCGCCGCATCGAGACTTTCAAACTTGACGTCGCCTTTTACCGCACCAGTAAATTCAAATTCGATACTGTTGAGGGTCCCCAAGTTGGTATCGAATTTGTTGATAGTGAGGGTTTCCTCGAAGTTGGTGGTTTTAAAATCAAACTCGTCGATAAACGACAGCGTACCGGCATTGGCAAAGCCAGCCGGCGCTAGGGTCATCCCCGCTAACAGGGGAATGACTTTGAGTTTAGAGAATTGTAATTGCATATTTCTACCTTCTCTATGGACTGTACCTTCACCAGAACGAGATTCACCTACATGGTGGATTGGATCGCCCTGGTCTCTGATGATATTATGGCTGTTGTGGGCGCTATAGTTCCGTGATGCTTATCACAGATTTATATTGATTTAACGGGGGCTATGAGCCGATCGCGGTCAATCGCGCGGCCCGAATCGGGGAAGGAGAGTCTCGCAAATTGCACCCAGGGCGCAGTCATAGAGCCGTTCGACTCCCTTAGCATCTCTAGGGTCAGAAAATTTCCTCCTCGGATGTTTGCAGCCATTCTCCGCCGGCCTAGAACCGATCGCCGATGGCGAAACCCGACCCGTCAGATTGTTGCCTCGCGATCGCCTTCAACTCGGCAAACTGGAGCTCCTGTTTATTCTTCTAGCTTGCCCGAACCTGAAAAAAAAAGAAAACGTAAATTCACGGAATCTTCTCAAAGTTTAAAATTTCCTAAAGGGTATTTATAACTAGTTAGCGGGAAAATCCTATAGACGCGGCGCGATCGCTGCTGATTTTTCTACCCCCCGAGTAGCCCGCCGCACCCTAATTTCAGTTCCCAACCGTCCCGCTTCGTCCACTTCAGCCCGAAAACCTTTACGGAGAATTCCTGGTGCAATGGCTGATAGCAAAAAAGTCCGTTCGGCAGCACCCATCCCATTGCATCAGACCGAATTGAGTACATTTGCGATTGTCGAATTGGCGCGCTCGGGGTAAACCGCCCTGCTGTTTGGGAATCTGTTTGCATCGTAGCATGACATTAATTCAGATGTCAAAGCAAAAGTGTTTCAACTGTTACCGTCAGTTGCAACTTTAATTCAAAATTAGCTTTCTAAAATAGTAGAACCACATCTAGAAAATCTCGTAAAGCCTATGACTTCTGCCATGATAAATTGGATCGCCACTGCCTGGGACGCTTTGCAGAATAACAGCGGGTTTATGACCTGGAATCTGTTTCTTGCCTTAGTCCCATTAGGGTTGAGTTTTTGGCTGTTTCACCTGCCGCGATCGCGCACCTTGCGCTGGGGAGTTCCCTTACTGATTGGAGCCACTTTTTTACCCAATGCCCAACGAGTCTTTCGACATGGTTTCTATCTGCTGCAAAAGATGGGCACCAACTATCTGTTTTGGGTCTTGTTACTCACCCTGGTGGTGATGGCGTTAGAAATTTGGCAGTTGCGCCGCCAACAATCCATCTCTCGTTCCCTATTGTGGTGGTTGGGCTTTGTCACCTTTGTTGCCTTTTTACCCAATGCGCCCTACGTGCTAACTGACGTGATTCACTTAATCGAGGATATTCGCCAAGGATATTCGGTCTGGATTATCACCTTGGCGCTGATTCCCCAATATCTACTGTTTACCATTATTGGCTTTGAAGCCTACGTTCTGTCTTTGATTCATCTGGGTTACTATTTAAAACGCTGGGGGTGGGGACAGTTTGTCGGACCGGCGGAATTGCTGTTGCATGGGTTGACGGCGATCGGGATTCATCTGGGACGATTTCAGCGCTTTAATAGCTGGGATATCCTCACGGATCCAGATGCGTTAGTCAGAAGCGTGATGAACGATTTAGTGGGCAAGCGTCCGGCGGTGGTAATGGCAGTCACGTTTGTGGTGATTACCGTATTGTACTGGCTGTGCAAGGAATTGACCTTGGCGGTCTTGCATCGGCAACAATCTGCAACGGACCGGATCGAGGCGATCGCCGACTCAGAGTCCTCCCAGGCCCACTCGTAAGCTCATCCGGTCTTAGGGGTTCAAATTATCGCGTTGCTGACGGGCCGCATCTAAAAGCAGGCGCTTTTCGGCGCGGGCGATCGCGCGATAAGTGCCCTCGATGGCTGGAGGTTCCACAGAAATGGCCCTAATCCCCCACTCTACCAGCTCGTTCACCATTTCCAAAGATGCCGCAGATGCCCCCATGCACACCGCACAAGGAATCGCTGCTGCGTTCGCGGCCAAAATTAACTGATGCATGGCGCGCATCACCGCCGGATGAGCGGCGGGAAAGGCGGCGGACATCTGCTGGTTTTCGCGATCGGCAGCTAACAACAACTGGGTTAAATCGTTACACCCGATGGAAATCCCCTGCACCCCAGCTTTCACGTACTCTGGCAATAAAAACACTGCGGAAGGAACCTCCGCCATCATCCACAGTTCAAACTCGTTGACCTGGGTCAGTCCGGCCCGTTCCACCCGGCGATGACAAAAGCTAAATTCTTCTACGGTTCGCACGAAGGGTAAAATTAACCGAATATTCGGATAACCGGCCTGTTGCACCCGGGCTAAAATGGCCAGTTCTAAATCGAATAAAGCCGGGTCGAGCAAGTAGCTGAACGCGCCATGCAATCCCAAGGGGTGCTCCCGGCGACTGGATGCGGCGGTTGATTCGGACTCCTCGGCAATCTCGCCGGATCCGCGCAAGTCCAAAGAGCGATAAAAGACCGGGCGGGGAAAGAAAAACTGGGCTATCTGGGTTAAATGGGTGGCGATTTTTTCGATAAATGCTGGCGTCTTTTCGGAATGGACCCATTGGCTGGGCGGGAGGGATTGAAAGGTTTCCAGAGCCATCATTTCCGATCGCAATAACCCTACCCCATCCAGGGGCACTGCGCCGATGCGATCGAGGGCGCTGGGATGACTCAGGTTGACAAACAACTGGGTGGCGATCGGGTATTCGAATAGGGGCGATGGGCTGGACAAGTCCTCTGCCTGGGAACCGATGGGAGCGGGGGTTTGCTGCGCTACCATACTTTGTGCTACATCCGGAAGCAGACGCTTTGGGTCGGCTTTCACCTCAAGTGAGTTATCCTCCGTCACCAGAGAAATTTCTCCAGTGTCCCCATCCAGAAATACCAGATCGCCGGTGGTAATCCGTTGGGTAATGCCAGGGGCAGCGATCGCGGCGGGAATGCCGAATTCTCGGGCGAGAATGGCGGCGTGACTGGTGATGCCCCCGCGTTCGGTCACCAACCCTGCCGCATGGCGGACGAGTCCCAACCAAGCAGGGGCGATCGCTTCCGCAATGACGATCTGTCCGGGAGGCACCGCATCCGGCGGGGTCTCTTTGCTTTGAATGACATAGGCCGGCGCGATCGCCTGACCGCCGGCTGCCCCGATGCCCACTATTTTTTCGTCCATGTTTTCCGCCTCTGTTTTTTCTGCGGGTGAGGAGGTTTCCGCCACTGGGGCGGGATCTCCCGGTGCCAGCATCGGAATCTGGGACACCCCGAAATCTGCACCGCGAAAATACAACTGTGACTCCCAATCCTCAGTCCTGGCAGTGACGATCCACTCTAAAACAAACGGCGTCGGATAATTTCCCCTCACCTTATCCGCCCGTTCGATTAACCGCACCAGATTGCTAGGATCCAGGGCAAATTGCTGTTGTCTGTCCTCAGACACTGCATAAGGTTGCAGGCAACTGTAAGTGCTCAGCAAGCTCATTTCCGGATAAACTATTTCCGATTGCCAATCGTGAAAGGCAAAATCATAGGCCAAATACTTATGTCCGCGCTGTTGGTGCAGCAGCTCTTTCGTTCTGGCATCGATGCGATGCACGTCGGGGATAATCTGTCCCAGTTCCAGCGCCATTCCCAATCCCCAGGTGGAATGAATCTCAAACTCGGTGGGCTTTGCTATCAGTTTTCCCGCCGCGATCGCCTCCCACACCGGCTGCACCAACACCCCCATATTAAGCTGCTGTAGCTGAACTCCGCAGCGCTGCCAATACAATAAACTTCTGGCGCGAAACAGTTCCGCCCAAGTTTGCAGCACCGCTAAGGCAATTTCCTCCGGATCGCACAGGCAAACATGACACTCCAGCAACCCAGAAATCTCTACATAAGACGCCGCAGAACTCGGTAGGGTAATCGAAGGACGAAAAATTAACGCCGACGCACGCAACATTTCCCCCGCCGAAGCAAGCTGCCCGATCCACTCCCGGGGAAACTCCGCCGCTACAATTTCCTGGCGAATGTGTTGGGCAATCTCTTGCAATTGCCTTGCGTCGTCCACATTCAGATGTAACGAAGAATTCAGTAGTTCCGCAAACAAAGGCTCTCGCCAATCATAATTTTCCAGAAACTCCCGCAAAGCAGGTGCAGCCACCACAAATCCCGGCACCACAGGCGAGTCCTGCTGTGCCAGTTGACTCAGATAAAATGCTTTGTCCCCAACTAAATAACGTTCGGAGGGTTGAATTTGGTCGAGCCAGTACAGGTAATCCACAGTGATGCAAGCGTTCGGACATAATTTATCATAATCCGCTCGCGCCACCCTAGGCTCAAACGAAAGTCCCTCCTCCGGTTGGAGGAGGAAAATTAACAATTAACAACTGAGTACGCAGGAGACAAACAGAAATTTTAGCCGATTAAAGTTTTTGCGATTGGCGACGGCGCAGGATGGCAAAGGATCCAGCCACCAGTCCCAGTCCCATCAAGGTGGCCGGTTCGGGAATCGGTTCCACAGATTCTACCATCACCACCAAGTCGTTATAGTCCCGGTCCGTGCTGCCCCCAAGCCACAAATCCTCGAAGGCAATGATAAACTCGTTATCGGTAAACGTTCCCGCTTGCTTGCCCGGAAGCGCCAGGGTCGTGAGATTGTCTCCTTGATAAACCACCGCCTGTTGGTAGCCACCGTCGTTTAAAGCATTCTGGGTGTAAAAGCTGGTTCCATCTTCCCGTTCCAGGTAAAAACCAAACAGGTTGCCAAAATCGCTGTAATAGTTGTCCACCGTCGGCGTTACGTTCCCTGGCGGAAGACCTTTGGTACTGACGGAAATATCCCCCCCAGCCAGAAAATCAATGGTGACGCGATCGCCTGGATTATTCACCCCCTCATACAATAAGGCTTTCTCTCCAGATGAATTGTAAATCCCGAACTTGTTCGTAGGGGCAAACCCGGCAACCTCGAACATGAAACTGCCCAGACTTCCCCCGCTTGCCGTATTCGTAAACCAATCAAACCCGGTTTGGTCGTTGAGTGTATCGATTCCCGGTCCACCCTTTGTTATACCATCTATTAGATTCTGCAGCGAATACTCCTCACCATCCCAAGAGGTTCCGAAGCTAACCGCAACGGCAGAAGAACTGAAGGAAAGTACCGAAGCAACGCTCAAACAGCCGATTCCGGCGGTGGTTCCCAGTAGGTTTTTCACAGATAACTTAGACATAATACCCTCGATTTGTTTTTCTAATTCAAGGTTTGCAGTTGAGTGTTAAATTCCAGCGCCCCGTGGGGTGACTCAGTTCTCCTCTTCGAGCGCTCTCTGGCGATCGGGTCGATGGTCCCACAGAATAGGTCTGCGGTTCTCGCGGATCGAACCCGACTCGCCAAGGAATTTCCGTAAATTCTCTGAGGTTATGAGGCGATCGCTTCTCTCGTTTGCCGGGATAGCTGGAGTTGGATAATCCTAGTAAAAATACGGTTTCAACCCCTGCTTTTCTCCATGACCTCAGCCATAAAAAGCCAAATCGAAAGAAATCATGAAACTTTGTACTGCCTAAACCTGTGGAATTTACTGACTTCATTATACGATCGCATCGCAAATCTGTGTCACCCCCAATCTGGCATCTTTACCATTTCTTTAAAAAACTCCGTAGATTTCCGGTTGACGTTAAAGTAAAAGTAAAGTAAAAAGTGGCCAGGTTTCTCTGGGTGAGAGCGTCAGGAACCCCATCCCTAAAGGGAGGGGCTTGGTAAGACTTTATTTTCCCAAGCTCACCTGACCAGAAGACCA
>NZ_JAJENT010000651.1:0-3140 GCF_035615515.1 Phormidium sp. CCY1219 | reverse complement strand
GTAGGGCTTAGGCTGGTCAGCTACCTAAAGTCAGGGGCTAGAAGCCCCGTCTCTTTAGAGCGGGGTGCTGACAGTTCTTTTCACTGTGAGGCGTTCGCCTTGAATGTCCACGCTATCCCGTTCCTGGATCCTCTGAGACTCCCCCGGGCGGGGACTCCTCCCCGGAAAGCTCGTCTCTACAGAGGTCCGGGAAAATAAGCGATCGCTGTTTAATACATCTTTCACTTTAAACAATCCGTCTGCGGCATTGTAAAATGAATTTCCGCCCGATGGCACCCCTAGACATCCTTTGCCCAGTCACGTTATAATCATATCGCCAGGGCGATCGCATCTCGGTTGGTCGCGGGCAGGAATTCACTCCTCCCCTGAGTGCAAGTTCCATCGCCATGCAGGCTGCTGACTCAATCGCCCCAGAAACTCGTGCAAGTCGCGCGAAAGATGCTATAATAGCAGATAACAATCACGGCAGTTGGCCGAGCGGATTAGGCAGCGAACTCATAATTCGCCTTAGGCAGGTTCGACTCCTGCACTGCCGATTCACACACAGAATCCTCCCCTGTTTCCAAGCCCTCCTCGGAGACAGGGGAGTGCCGATCGCCCCGTTACACCCACCAGCGCGATCGTCACTCTCCTGTGTCTTTCTCCTCCCTCGCTTCCCTTGACCATGCCCTCCCACATCTAACTCCTGTTAAGGAATTAGAATCTGACCCTCGGGAAGATACAGGGGAGAGGTCAGCAGGGACTCATCAAATGGATTGTCTAAATCGGGGGTTCGAATTATCGGATCGCTAGAGGTTTGCACTTCCAGGACCGCTTCGTAAACTCGGTTCAACTTTTTGGCATCCCCGGCGATCTGCCCCTCGGGATAGGTAAACGGCAACAGGTAATAGCCAATTTGGCTAAATAAGGAACGATTTTGGTAAAAGGTTCCAGAGCGATCGAAAAACGCCTCCTCGAATTGCTCGTTAATGGTCAGGGGTCTATCTTGGGCGATCGCCTCTGGCGCAGTCCCTACCGCAGCAGCAAGAACCACTACCGCCCCAATTAAGCGTTTCAATCCAACTTTCATTAACATTTCTCCTCACGTTTTAGCTAGATATTAACTCAAATTCCAAGATAAAATAGCGATCGGCTCAATTGTGGCCGATTAACTTCGTTTGATTTTAATCATGACCGACACCACTCAATCGCGCTCTGACATTTTTCCCTCACCCGCCACCACAGATCTGCCCACAGTGCGATCGCAACTGCTCGATTTATTCTGCCAGTTGGCCTACCGCGAAGGGGATTTCATCCTCTCCTCGGGTCAGCATAGCAGCTATTATATCAATGGCAAACAGGTGACGCTTCATCCTGAAGGCGCATTAGCCACCGGGCGGATTTTGCTGTCCATGCTCCCTCCCGACACCGAGGCAGTGGCGGGCTTGACTTTAGGCGCTGACCCGATCGTGAGCGCCGTCAGCGTGGTTTCCGCCTACGAAAATCGCCCCCTCCCGGCGTTGATTATCCGCAAAGAAGCTAAAGGACATGGCACGAAGGCATATATCGAAGGCCCCACCCTGCAACCCGGTGCTAGAATAGTGGTTTTGGAAGATGTGGTAACAACCGGGGCCTCGGCGATGAAAGCCGTCAACCGCCTGCGAGATGCCGGCTATCGCGTGGCGGAAGTCATCTCTCTGGTGGATAGGCAACAAGGCGGCGCTGAATTCTATCAGCAACAGGGGTTAAAGTTTGAGGCAGTCTTTACAATTTCTGAGCTGCAAAAGCATTATTCACAATTGCCGCAGTCTGGGGAATAAATTGCCGGATTGCTGCTAATATTGGACGCAAACCGCGCGTTTTTATTATTAAAATGAGCGGCGATAGTCATCGCCGCTCTAGATTTGGGTTGAGTTAAATCGAACATAATATGTCCCTCGTTCTCCCTTTGCCGGAATAATTATACTAAAAATTTGCCCGACCCGGTACTTGACTTCTCTTTTGTTTCCCGTCTTTCCATGATTCATCCCGTTGAAGTGACCCAGCCGCAAATTTTATCCATATCGCCGCTGCGATCGCTTCTATATTCTCTCAAGGACAATCTGCCCTTAATCCTCTTCTGGCAAGGGGGAAAATTCTCGTTCTAACTGCCGATATTTTGGCACGTCGATAATTTTTTCAAACTGCTGAAAATTGACTAATTTATCGAAACCTTCGGTGGTTTGATGGTCTTTTAAATGCCGAAAGCAATCGGCGATCGCCTTGGTGGCGGCGAACAAACCGGCCAAAGGAAACACGGCAATTTTAAACCCCAATTCTTCCAATTGTTGGGCGGATAAAACCGGGGTTTTGCCCCCTTCTATCATATTGGCAAATAAGGGTACATCGGGCAATGCTGTGGCGATCGCTTGCAATTCTGCCACGGACTGGGGTGCTTCTACAAATACGATATCCGCCCCGGCTTCAAAGTAGGCGCGACCCCGACGGATTGCCTCTTCTAACCCCAAGGGTGCCCGAGCATCGGTGCGTCCCACAATGACTAAGTTGCTCTCACTTTTGGCCCGGACTGCGGCTCGAATTTTGGCAATTTGTTCCTCGGCGGGAATCACCCGCTTGCCTTGGAAGTGACCGCACTTTTTCGGCCATTCTTGGTCTTCCAAGATAACCCCGGCTGCTCCTGCCCGCACGGCATCGGTCACGCTGCGTATCACATTGAGAGCATTGCCATAGCCAGTATCGAGATCGGCTACAATGGGTATGTTTGCGGCTTGGGTCATTCGCTGCACTGTGTATAGCATTTCCGTGGCAGTGAGAAAGCCGTAATCTGGGCGTCCCAAGGTGGAAGCGGAAATTCCAAACCCACTGGTAAAGGCCATTTCAAACCCGACTCGTTCGGCGAGTTGGGCGCTGATGCAGTCATAGACGCCGGGAACCACTAGCAGTCCGGGGCGATCGAGCAGTTGTCGCAATTGCTGAGCTTTTGACATGAGGGGAAAAGGGATAGGGGGATAATGGGGAAAGCGATCGCGGAGGCGATCGCTGGGGGCGCGAGTGGCGATCTCGGATCCGCATCCGGGGTGGGCCTAGGCGCTCATCAGAAATTAGGGTTGGTAAGGGGGAGAACGGAAACCCTCGTCATTTATGCGTAGGGAGGAGTTCTC
>NZ_JAJENT010000650.1:0-33232 GCF_035615515.1 Phormidium sp. CCY1219 | reverse complement strand
AATTCCCCCTTTAACTTCAAGATAGCCCATCCTCAATCCCTTTGTCAACCCCTTGGGGGAACAATTTTCCGTTTTCTAACGCTGTGCAGAACCTCGATATATAGCGCTTCTCAAATAACTGTAATACCATAACAACAATGTATGAACCAGTTTTTTAGGTCTTTTTCCGAAACCGTCGCCAAAGCTTTTTCCATAGCTGATTGTAATTCTTGATAAGTTCTGGGCTTCAGAGACCTTAGACTAGATTTCACTTTAGACCAGCAGTTCTCAATCGGATTAAACTCCGGAGAGTAAGGAGGTAAAAATACTAGTTTGGCTCCAACTTGCTCGATTGCTTTTTCAACCTCTTCTCCTTTATGTATGGTACTATTGTCGAGGACTACATGAGCGCCATTCCAAAGCTTTGGCACTAGCTTATTCACAACAAATGCTTCAAAAATAAACCCATCTGCTGCTCCTCATAGGTTAATGTAAGCTAAAATACTTTGATGACTAATTGCCCCAATACTGGAAACATTTTTTCTTCGCTTTTGAGGACGTTTTCCTCTGGCTCTTTGACCTTTTTTTGCGCGACCATTTAACCTGATAAAAGCCTTTACGCCCACTTCATCGATGAACCCTAAGTCTCTGACTGGAACCGAGCGAATTTCATTCCAAAATTCTCTTCTTAATTTTTGGACTCTTTCACTTTCTTTTTCTGTTGGATGAGTGGTTTTTCTTTTCCAAGTAAAATTTAGCTTTTTAGTCATCCTCCCCATTGTCACTCGACTAATTCCAATCCCAGTTTTTTCTTTAAGTAGCTCGCAGAGTTCCTCTAAAGTAGCGTCATTGTTCTGTTCTATTAATTCTGCCAAAATTTCTAGTTCCTGCGGTCGCAATTTAAGTTTGACCCCTCCGCTAAAAGGCTTTGGTGCTATTTCTCCTGTTTCTCGATACTGCTTTAAAAGTTTACTGACAAAACTTTGAGATACTCCAAATCCTAAAGCCAGGTCAAATTGAGAAATTTTTTCTCTTTTATAGGCATCTATGATTTTTTTGTAAATCTCTGGAATAAGCTTTCATCTTATAATTAGGCGCTTGAACTACTCTCTGCATCCTACCACATTTATTTGAGAACCGCAATACCATAGGACTTCCCTATTTTTTTGCCTGTTCTGGTTGGCAGGTGGGAAGGGTGACGGTGACGGTTGTGCCGAGGTTCGGTTGACTTTCGACGCGAATTTGACCGTGATGGTTTTGCACGATCGCCTGGGCGATAGCTAATCCCAAACCGGATCCGCTGGATTCGCGTTGGGGCGATCGCTCGTGGGGGTGACTTCTTGCTGGATCGACACGATAAAAGCGATCGAAAATCTGGGATAGGGATTCTAAGGGAATACCAATCCCATTATCTTTTACTTGTAGTTGCAAGGCGGTGCAAGTTTTCTGACGATATAAAATTCGGGAACAGTACAATTTTACCTCAACGGTGCCGGCATTGGGGGTATATTGCAATGCATTGCCAATCAAATTAGTCACTAATCGCGCTAACTGATTCCAGTCTCCTTGCATCGCGAAGGGATTGTCAGATTGGCGCGATTCGAGTACGCCCGCTTCGCTGGATTGGGGTGGGAAGGAAGGTTCGACGATATCGAAGGATAAGTCAATCTTTTTTTCGGCGGCGATCGCTGCTTGTTCTTCAATAACTTCCATTACCACTGCATCTAACGCTACGGATTGCCAACTGGGTTTTACCATTCCGCTATCTTGTCGCGCCAGAAATAGCAAATCGTCTACCAATCGCCCCATGCGCCGGGTTAATCGTTCTACCAGTTGCAATTGTTGGCGGTGGATGGAGGAATTGAAGTCCGGATCTGCTAAAGCAACTTGCACGTTGGTTTGAATGGTAGCAATCGGGTTTCTAAGTTCGTGGGATGCGTCGGAGGTAAATTGCTTTAAGCGCTGGTATGAGTCTTTCACCGGGGCGATCGCTAATCCCGAGAGCAACCAGCCAATCGCGCCGACGCCAATTGCCATTAAGGTACTGCCAATACTTAAATCTACAATTAACTGACGAATCGGTTTGGTCACTTCAAACCAGGGATGACTGACGCGCAAATAACCCACCACTTGCTCTTTGATTTTTACGCGATCGGTCACTTGTCGCAATAACTGACCTTTAGCTAATTCTACGGTTTCGCCACTGCGCTTTGGATGTAGGGGAATGTCCAACGGTTCCCATAAAGTAGACCAGAGCAATTCGCCGGTGGGACTAAACCATTCTAAGTCGATGTGGTCGTCTTCTACAGTTTCGGCATTGTTGCGGAAACTCGCTACTAAGTTAACGGTGTATTGATGAGTGATAGGGTCTTCTTCGATAGCTAAAGACCTTTCTACCACTTCCACCACATGCTTGAGGGTATCGTCTATTCGTTCGATTAAGGTACTCCGCACGTAAGTGTAAAATCCGGTAGCAAATACCAGCAGCAACACGGCGGTTACGGTGGCATACCAAATGGCTAAGCGCCTGCGCGTTTCTTGAAACATGTTTAACGGATGGGAGTCACTTTGCTGTTCAAGGAGAAATTGAGAATTAACATAAAGGAATACGCAACCAACAAGCGGAAAGGATTTTTTTCGCATAGCGCGTTGCTGTCAATTCACCAGTGCTTCTCTTATTGTACGATAGAAATGGCCGATGAGCGAATGGCGCTTTATTGCGGTACTCATGGGGGTGAGTTGTTGAGTGGGTTTCTGGATTATTCGGGGAAAAGCGAGGTTAAGAAGGATTTGATAAAGTTCTCAGTCCAGTAAAAACTGCGATCGCGCCACAGCCAACGAAATTTACTCTAAGTTAGGGAGGGTTTTCATGCAGTTGTCTTGGCGCGGGTTTATTTTATCTGCTTGTTCTGTAGGTTTGGTAGTGGGGATTGTCGGGACTTTAGGGGAGGATATTCAATTGATGAGCGATCGCCAATTGGCACAAGCGCAAGGGAACAATAATTTAGAGGTGTCTACCGCCTCTTATCTCGGTGGTTCTGAAGATGATATTGCGGGGGCGATCGCGATTGCGCCGGATAAAACAATTGTCCTGAGTGGCAGGATTCCGGGGAACAATTTTGGTAAAACTCCGATTAATTTACTCGGCGGTGGTGATGGGGCGATTCTGCGAACCGATTCTACGGGCAAAAGGATTTTATCTCTAACTCGTCTGGGAAATATTATCGACGATTTAGCGATTCATCAGAATTCGGGAAATATTGCTGCTGTGGGGGATTTTGGGGTAGCATTATTAGACTCGCAAGCACAGGGTATTTTGTGGCATATGCCATTAGGAGAAGGGGGTGGGGCAAAAGCGAGTAATGGTCGGCGAGTGGCGGTGGGAAATGATGGTACGGTGGCGGCGCTGTTTCGGAAAAAAATATCGGTTTTTGACCTAAGTGGCGCACTGCTGGGAGAATTTTCGGTTTCCGGTAGTTTTGTGGAAGATTTGGCGCTGGATAGCGAAACGAATTCGATTATCGTGACGGGGTACAGTCAAAAAGATGGGGGCGGATGTCGCCAATTGCAGGTAGCATTTATTCGCAGTTACGATTATGCGGGAAATCTGAATTGGCGGAATTACGATTGGACTCATGCGGAGGCACATGGGGGGAATTCTTCTTGTGCAGATACCCGAGGCGATCGCGTGATGATTGGTGCAGACGGAATGCTCTATTTCGCTGCTGAAAGCGCTGGGGGAAATACGATTTTTCGCTATCACCCGCAAGATTTATCCCGCGATGCGCCGAATGTAATTTTCGATGCTTACAATCATCCTTATAATACGGCATCGAATCATATCACCTATTATGCTAGACTCCAACCGACAACGGGGGAAATTGAAAAGGGGCAGTTTCACTTGTCGCGGCGCAGTAATGGCAAGGGAAATACTATCGTACCGAGAGCGATCGCGGCGGATGAAAATGGTACGTTGTTTGTCGGGGGCAGTTCTGCGGCAATTTTTGCCGATCGCAACGAAGCGAGGATTTCCGGTCAGCTTGGGTCTTATGCTGCTTATGACAATTTCCTCTTATCCGTTCCTGCGGATTTTAGTTCGAGACTCTTTACAGTCAGTTGGAACCAAGGATGCGCGGGGGAGAATCAAGTGGTGGGAATTGCTGCTGCTTATGGCATGCGAGCTATGATTTCCAATACTGCCGGATGCGAGATGATAACCGTTGACCCAATTCAAGCCACTCCGCAAGGAGAAAGGGAAATTTTGTACTCGGTTTGGTCAGCAGAGTTCTAATCCTAAATTCCCCGATATTGAGGATTAGCAATATTGGGGTTAAAGGATGAGAGATTTGACAATCTATGGTTTATAGATTGAATGAATAACTCACGCGATCGCATCTTATCGGTCATTCGCTTACAGTTGGCAATCTGCATAAAGCCGATTGCAGTATCACAATATTTTACGGCTAATTGATAAGTTTACCAGCAAAAAAACTGAAAATAGATTGAAAATTTTGAACTTATTCGGAAAAGCCGTAAAGAATTGTAAAAAAATAATTGCGAACGATTGCAATAAGGAACGAAAAATCAATACTTTCGGGGCTTGACACCGAAACGCAAAAAAAGTATAGTGGAGATATGATGCCCTTATTTTGACTAAATTAGGAAAAAATGTCACTTCAATCGCCAAAACCCCTATCAAACCGTTCAAAGAGTGGAGAGAGATGGGGGGGATTCTCCCGGGCACAAGGGCGTATGACGCATTAATTTTTTGAGGGGTAAAGGCGAGAGAGTGGACAAAATGACGGATTTAGTTTATAATTAACGACCTTTTTAGCAAAATATGGGGTAAAAAGAGGGTCAAAGGGCGATCGCTCATTCGCTTACAATTGGCAATCTGCATTGGCGCAATTGTACTGTAACAATCTCTATACCAATTGAGAAGTTAGTGGGGGACGAGCAAGATCCATCGAGGAATCACTTTCAACCTTGCGCGGAACATGGGTATAAAAGTTGTGACAAGCAAGTGGACGGGATTGCAATAACGAAGAAAACATCAAAGACTTCGGCGGTGCATCGGGCAAAGCCAAGACTGTACGATCGCGCTATAATATCTCCATTCTAACGGTCTAAATTGGCAAAAAATGCTCTGACTATTGCCAAAACTCCTATTTTTGCGATCGAGATGCGGCCAGAGAGAGGATATCCGCTCAAACCCCAACTGAATCCGGGAAATTTGAAGTGGCACAGGGACAAGCGATCGCGGGAACCGCGACTGCACTCACAGAACCATAAACCGTCCCAAATAGAGTATTTTTGCACAACTATTTTTTAGGGTTTGATGAAATTTCCTATTGACTCAATATTAAGCAAATTTAGGGATATTTTTTTACGGTTAACAACCATCCTGTTTTCCCTTTATTGATAGCCCGATGCCTGAATTGAAAATAAAGTGGCATACCGTCCTTTAGCTTGCAATAACTCTTGATGGGTTCCTTCTTCGATAGCTTTCCCTCCTTCCAAAACCACAATTTTATCTGCCATTCTCACCGTAGAAAAACGATGAGAAATTAGCAGCACCATTTGATGTTGCGTCAGGGTTCTAAACCGCTCAAAAATTTGTAATTCCGCTTCAGCATCCATTGCTGCTGTGGGTTCGTCCAGGACTAAAATATCCGCTTTTTTTCGCATAAAAGCCCGCGATAGGGCGATTTTTTGCCACTGACCGCCGGAGAGTTCGGTACCGGATTTAAACCAGCGTCCTAATTGGGTATAAAACCCCTCCGGTAGGGTTTCTATAAACGGTTTTGCCATGCCTTTTTCAGTGGCAATTTTCCAGCGCTGGTAGTTTTCCAAATGTTCTACATCCCCCACGCCCACATTTTCGCCGACGATGAATTGATAGCGGACGAAATCTTGAAAAATCACGCCTATTCGGCGGCGCAGCACCTCGATATCCCAGTGGCGCAAGTCTAATCCATCCAGGAGAATGCGTCCTTCTGTGGGTTCGTAAAGGCGGGTTAACAGTTTGATGAGCGTGGTTTTTCCCGACCCATTTTTTCCGACTAAGGCGAGTTTTTCTCCTGGTTTCAAGTGGAAAGAAATGTGGGTTAAAGCGGGTTGGGTTGCGCCGGGATAGGTAAAGGAAACGTTCTCGAAACGGACGCCATCCTGGGGAATTGTGCCGCGTTGGGCAGTTCCTTGGGATTGAGAAACGTCTTGTTCGAGAAATTCGTAGAGATTGGAGAGGTAAAGGTTGTCTTCGTACATGCCCCCGATCGCGCTGAGTGCCCCCGAAAAGGTGGTTTGTCCCTGACGAAACACCATTAAATACATGGTCATATCCCCGAGGGTAATTCGACCCGCGATCGCTTCGATGGCAATCCACGCATAGGTCGCGTAAAAGGCGGCGGTACTAAACAATCCGAGCAAATATCCCCAAAACCCTCGCCGCAAGGTAAGATTGCGGTCTTGGCGATACAATCGATGGAAAATCTGGCGATAGCGGTTGAGAAAGACGCGACCGAGTTGATATAATTGCACCTCTTTTGCGTAGTCTTCCCGGGCGATTAAAGTTTCGAGATAGGTTTGCTGTCTCGTTTCCGGCGATCGCCAGCGAAATAAGCGAAATGCTGCCCCCGCAAACCGGGTTTCGGCGATAAATTGCGGAATTGCCGCGATCGCCAGCACCACTACCGCCCACAGGGAAAATTGTAACAACAACCCGCCATAAGTCACCAATGCGAGGACGTCTTGCACCAGCGTAAACGTGCGATTGACAAAACTCAAGGGTCGATTGGATGCTTCTCGCCGCGCGCGAGTCATTTTATCGTAAAATTCGGAATCTTCAAAATGAGACAGAGACAGTGTGAGTGCTTTTTGTAAAATCAATTCATTCACTTGCTGTCCCAACAGTACCCGCAACAACGATTGCGAAACGCTCAACCCGCGCTGAGAAAAGGTCAGCAACGTCACCGCGATCGCTTCTAGTCCCACATACGCCAGCGCCATTCCTGCTTTTCCCCCCGTCTGCGACGCCGCCACCACGCTATCTACAATTAACTTACCGAGATAGGCGATCGCTGCGGGTAACAATCCCCCCGCCACTGTAAACACTGCCAAAATTATCGTCAGGGTGCGGTTCGTACTCCAAACTAACCCCACTGCTTTACCGCTATACTGAAACGCAGATAACGCAAAGCGCAGATTTTGCCACATATTACTCCAGGGGTTGAGTGCTCTGAGACGTCTCATCGATCGCAATTCCTATCCAATTCCTTTTCCAACATACAAGCAAATTGGCCAATTGGGAATTAGATCGGCAAGTCTTGCGCAATTGGGAGTCAATCCAACCAGCGCACCAACACCCTTTCCCGCCTTCTCGCCACACTGCAGGGGAAAAGCGTTTTTTGCCCTTGAATCTGCTCCTATCCGGCGATCGCATTTCCCCTTTGACATCTTCCCCCCACATCAAAGACCTCGGATTTAAACCCTCGAATTTTCCAAAACTTCTTCTCCGGGAGGTGGGGGGTCGGTATGGGGTTTTCGCATAGCAAACCAGGTGGTTAAAAAATATAGCCCCAGGGCGATCGCGGGCAGCACAAAAATGAGCGCCAGTTTAAAAAAGCGTTTTTGATACCAAATCTCTTGTGGTTCTTCTTCATGCATGAAAAGATTCTCCCTGCTTCAACTTCATCTTATTGTAAAAGATAAAAGATTAGGGCGATCGTTGCCAACCCTAACCCTACTCATCCCATGTTTGCAAATTAACCCCGCCAATTGCTTGACAATTAGCGGGGCGAGACTTTAAAATGTTATAGTCCGCTAGGAGTTAGAGCAATCTCTACACTCGCGCGCCTTGTGCCGGTGGGGCACCCATTTCCAGTACGGAGTCGCGCAAGAAGTCGATTTGGTCGTTAAAGTCCATCGCTTCGACTTCCCCTAACAAGTTGGTTCCTTCTGTAGGCAGTTGGTAATTTTCTGGCATGGGAATGATGGTTCCTGCTTCCATTCCTTGGGCCAAATAGTACCAGAACGCCAATTTTGTTTCCGGACTCAAGGAACCGTACTCGCGACTGAACTCCGTGCTCTTGCGATTGGCAATATCGCGCTGAACCTGCAGTTGTTCTTCATGGGATAATTGCTTCACGCGATTGAAGAGTTTGCCGGCAATTTCGCTACCCGCCGCCCCGGGCGCTGCTGGGGTAACGGATTTCCCAATTTTGGTGTAGACGAACCACAAAAAGGCCAGTTGATTATCGATGCTCAACCGTTGAAAAATTTCTTTTGCTTCCGCTACAGTATTAATATTCGTAAAACTCATATAAGACCTGTTGACAACTTCATCGAAAACGCAGTTTTACAAACTCAGTTGCAAAACCGCTTTACATTTCTTAATTAAAGTTAACAAAAAAACGCTTCTGCAGCGATCGCACTGCGGAAATAGATGCGATCGCTGCCAACTCTCTCGAAAGGAATAAATACAAAAAACCCCCGCACCCTGGAAGGCTTTTTTTGATATAATATCCACCCCATTTTTGTGGTAAAATGCACCCGAATATCGCTCCATTCACTGGCGGAAAGGGCTGTTACAATTCACCGGGGGGAACAACCCGGGCGGTGGTGTGGGAGTGGGCGAACCGGCAGTTAGCACCACTTGACCTTTGGCGTTGAGTCGCCATCCGCGCGCCTCAATCACACTTGGGGCAGAATAGTGCGAGTTGGCGGCATCTTCCCCCGTTTCCGGAGTCTCAGACTGGGGATTTTCAGCAGAGGAACCCCGATCGCCGAGGTCTACCATCGGTCTGCGCGGCGCGATCGCATCGTTAGGACTGGGGGGCAAACCACCGCTTCCCGAGAGCACAAAGGAATTTTGCCGATACTGGCGATCGCGACATTCTTGTGCCACCAAGCGCGTCACATCCACCACATTTTCCGACAACTGCACTAACCCCACCGTCGGATTCACATCAGGGGTATTAATCTCCACCACCCCATCGAATTGCGGCCCATTCGCAGAAGTTGCCGTAATATCGCTAGTGAAAGGAGACCCTTCCCGCCGACTCTGCGCGCCAAAAATCCCTTCTGCGCTGACAATCACTTGACCCCCAGACGCTTGTTCCGCATTCGCACTAATATCGCTATTGTTCAGGGCCACTAAATTCTCAGTGGCGATCGCGATATTCCCCCCAGTTGCCCTTCCCGTAGCATTCGTGGTAATTTGACTGTTATTGCGTAACGCCAGATCCGCAGTAGCGATCGCAATATTACCCCGATCGCCACTTGCCGTTTCCGCCGAAAGCGACGCCCCATCGGACAAACTCAGGCGATCGCCCGCCTGTATGACAATGCTACCCGCCGCCCCAGTCCCAGTGGCGCTAGTCACAATTTGAGCGCGATCGCGCAACTCCACCCCGCCGGCATTCACCACAATCTCACCGCTGGAAAACGCCGTGGTCGATCGGGCGCTCAACACTGCCCCATCCAAAATTTCCAGCGCCTCCGTTCTCACACGCAACAGTCCCCCAGCACCCCTGGCATTCTCCTCCGTACTGGTAAACAAACCGCTGGAAAAACCCCCCTCCCCATCAGTTCCCGCCAGCGTCACCCGTCTTCTCACTTGCACCTCAATGTTCCCCGATGCCCCCTCACCCCGGGTTAGCGCTTGGATGCCCGCGCCATTGGTCACGCTTAGCACATCCGCCGCCAGAGCAATATCCCCCGCATTGCCCACCGCCGTGGATTCTACCGTACTGGCCAAACCGCTAAAATCCCCCAAGGCATTCACCCCATCCAGTCTCGCCTCAGACACCCTCACGCGAATGTCGCCAGAATTGCCCTCACCTCGGGTAAGCGTTTGCACCTGCGCCCCCTCGATCGCCGATAATCGGTTCCCTTGCAGTTCGATATCCCCCGCATTGCCCACAGCATCGGTTTCCACCGTCGTAAAAATCCCCGTACTCGCACCTTCGCGACCTAACCTTGACGGGAGGGGCGGCGGTGTGGGTGTCGGCGTTGGTGTGGGTGTCGGCGTTGGTGTCGGCGTTGGTATCCCAGGAGGTCCGATTTGTATCTCCAGATCCTCCACCAAGCTCACCGGCATGACAGGTGAGACGGGAAACGCTTCCGTATTGGGAGTGGGAGTTTGCCGCCGATCGCTCCCTTCCAGGGCAATGGACTCTTGCATTGCAATCGAGATGCTGCCTGCATTTCCCCGTTCCCCGTCGAAGATACTGGCGGTGATTTGCGCGCTATCGGTCAGCGAGAGCGATCGCCCGCCCAAGGTAATCCCCCCGCTATTGCCACTGGCACTTCTCTCACTCGGACCGATACTGCTGAAAATCGCAGTACCAACCCCCGAGATGGCCATATCCTCTCGCACTTGCACCGCTACCGCCCCCGCATTCCCTTCGCCGAAGGTGGCGGCGATCGCCTGTGCCCCATCGCTCATACTCAGCGATCGCGCTTCAATGGCAATTCCGCCACTATTTCCCCCCACGGAATTTTCGCCAACGGTACTGAAAATCCCGGTTTCCGCACCGGATAAGGATACCGACTCCTGCGCTTGCACGGCGATCGCGCCTGCGGTTGCCGGTCCGGAGGCGATCGCTTGCAATTGTGCCCCCGCGACGAGAGATAGAGTGCCGGCCTGAATCTCGATGCCGCCACTGTTGCCTAACAACACATTGTTTAAAATCCCCGTATCCCTGCCGCGCAGCGCTACGGTGCCTTGCGATCGCACGACAATTTTCCCCGCATTGCCATTTCCCCGGTTGCTGGAAATCAGTTGTGCCCCATCGCTCATATTCAGCGATCGCGCTTCAATCTCGATTCCCTCACTATCGCCAACCCCCGCGCCGGTCACATTCCCGAATATTGCCGTCCCCGCGCCGGAAAGGGTGACGGTATCGTTCACCCGCAGGGAGACTAACCCGGGATTACCTTCGCCGGCAGAGTTCGACTGCAATTGAGCGCCATCGCCAAGGGAGAGCGATCGCGCCTGGATATCGATACCGCCGCTATTGCCAATTCCCGTATAAGGGATAGTGTTGGACGTGCCGCGCATCACGTTACTAAATATCCCGGTTCCCGTGCCAGTGAGTTCGACGGCTTCCCCGACTCGCACCGAGACGCGACCCGCATTGCCGCGTCCGTAAGTGAGGTTGCTCACCTGCGCTCCATCGCGCATGGAGAGAGACCGTGCCCGCAGTTCGATGTCGCCGCCGGTGCCCAGGGCGTTATAGCCCAGTTGATTGGCGATCGCGCTGGATGCTCCCAGGGTCAAGGTTCCCGTGGCATCCACGGTGATGTTCCCGGCGCGGGCGTTCGGCGTCTGGGAAAGGCTCTGGATGCCGGCGATCGCCTGACTGCCGCTCGCCATCTCGATATTTCTACCTTGAAGTGAGATTTCGCCGCCGCCATCGGCAATTGTTGTGAGGGTAACTCTATCGGCCAGAGCGATATCTCTGCGTTCGCCCTCTCCGAGCTGCAATGAATGCTTCTCACTTACCATAATATTGGTAGAGGAACCCGAGGCAGCAAGTGTTATATTACCCCCCACCGCCACCAGGTTTCCTCCCGCGATCGCGATATCTCCCCCCGCCAGAGCCAAGGTTTCTCCCCCTGGCACCTGCAAGTTCGCCCCGGCTATTTCAATTCCCGCTACATTGTTTCCATACTGCAGTCCCACCGGAATGCTGACCGTGAGCAGGGGAGTGTCGGTTTGCGCGTCTCCCGCCCGGAATTCGCTACCATCGGCAAACACAACCGTATTGGCGGTGGTTCCGAGAAAGGAACCGCCGATATTTAATGCGGCGTTGGGACCGAAAATAATTCCATTGGGGTTGAGGAGGAATAAGTTGGCCGTACCGTTGGCTTGAATTACGCCATTAATGTTAGAAACATTTGCGCCGGTCACGCGGGTGAAAATCGTTTGAATTTGTAAGCTGTTATCGAACCATGCGCTGTGATTGGTGGGAACGTTAAACTCTTTGAAACTGTGAAACAAATTGCTCCCCGATGAAGTGCCGCCGGTGATGACAACTGTTGTCCCCTCTGGGGTGACAATGGAATTGGCGGGCAGGGTGCGATCGGGAACGATTTGCGCTCCTGTGGGTAAGGGGAGGGTGAGAACGATCGCAAATTCGAGGGCGATCGCGCTCCTCCAGGTTCCCCGGATGATTCCTCTGGCATGAATTCTGTTCATAAATTCACCGGGAATAAAGAACGATACAAATAGGATATCTTATCTGCAAGCGTTGCGATCGCCACTCTAGAGCGTCAGCTCAGTGGAGCCTCCGGGAGGGCGTTCCCCCCTGGGGGGAAAGAGGAATACCCCCTGAGTTGCACATACGATCGCTGCGGCTCAAAAAAATAGTCGGCTGCAGTGTTGCTGCAAACCGACTGAGGTTAATTGGGTTTTGATCTAGAAATGCGGTATCGAGCCTCTCTACTGGGGGGATCGTTGCCCGGGGAAGTACGGGTTCCCCTGGGCCGATCGCGGATGCTCGAGTCCTCTATTGCCGATCGCCGATCGCTTCGCGCGAAGAGACCTTCGATTTTTTGGAGCGTTTGATCGGTTTCGGCGTGGGACGCGAGGAGCGCCGAGAGTTGCGGCGAGGTCCTTTGCGATCGTAGTATTCTTGCGGCGGATCTTCGTCGTACTCGTTCGCCCAGTTGGGTCGCGTACCATCGTAGGCCATTTGCAACGCCGCCGCCGCGATCGTGTGCGGGTCGTATTCTTCGCTCAACTGTGCCACAATCGGCAAGAAGGAGGCCAGACGTTCGCCGCTGAGGGCTTCGCGCACCTGAGTTTGCAGTTTTTCCAGATGCCTTGCCTCGATTTGCGCCCGGGTGGGAATCGAGCTGATTTTCAGATTTTGGCGCATGTGACGCTCGATTTGCTGCAGTTTGCGGCGATCGAACGGCTGAATCAGGGAGATGGCGATCCCTTCGCGACCGGCACGACCGGTGCGTCCGATCCGGTGGACGTAGCTTTCCACGTGATCGGGCAAGTCGTAGTTAATCACATGGGTCAGGTGGTCCACATCCAACCCTCGGGCGGCGATATCCGTGGCCACGATCCAGCGCACCTGTTGTTTGCGGAAGCGAGAGATCAAGCGTTCCCGCTGGGACTGGTTCAAGTCGCCGTGGTATTCATCCACACTGTGACCTGCCCCTTGCAGTTGGCTGGTCAGTTCGGCGGCGGACCGTCGGGTGCGGACGAAGACGATCGCCGCTTCCGGTTCTTCTAATTCGAGAATGGGCAGCAGCGATCGCGATTTCGACCAGCCCCGGGGCACCATGTACACCCGTTGCTCGATCTGTTTGGGCGCTGCTTTCCGTTGCTCGATTTTCACCGTCACCGGATCGCGCATGAATTTCTGCATCAATTTGCGAATCGACGCATCCATCGTGGCGGAGAAAAAGGCCGTCTGACGCTCGGTGGGCGCTTTCGCCAGGATTTTTTCCACGTCATCGATAAAGCCCATGCTCAGCATTTCGTCGGCTTCATCCAGGACCAAATGGGTCAGGCTATCCAGGTTGAGTTTATCCCGATTGAGCAGGTCTAGCACTCGTCCCGGCGTTCCTACCACAATCTGGACGCCGCGTTCCAATCGCTGAATCTGGCGCTCGATGGAAGACCCACCGTACACGGCGAACACCCGCAAGCGGCGATCGCCATTCAAATCCCGCATCGCATTACACACCTGCATCGCCAGTTCCCGCGTCGGGGTCAGGATCAGGGCTTGCACTTCCCGGTTCTCGATATCGATCTGCTCCAGGATTGGCAGAGAAAACGCCGCCGTTTTCCCGGTACCGGTTTGTGCTTGTCCTCCCACATCTTCCCCCGCCAGGAGTTTGGGGATTGCCTCTTTTTGAATTTCTGTGGGTTCTACAAACCCTTTTTTTTCTAAGTGTGTTACGCGAGCTTCTGAAATCCCAAGACTTTCAAATGTAACTGTCATTTATTCTCCTACAAACGTCTGAGTTTTGGAGCTGCTTTGAAGCAGCGAATACCATTTCTCTTTTTTTGAAGCTACATATTGCAAGAGGTCAGTTGTTCGGGGTACAGAGCGCGTAAACTTTCCATGTAGCTCATCAAACTAGATATGGTATTTATACTGATTGACATCAGCAGATTGTCTGTGTTACTTTTCGTTGCTTTCTCCGAATTCGGTATCGCAACGATCGCTAACTTTCTTTTCCACTCGCACCGCACTCACGGCTGATTGACAGCGGTGAAGGTGCCTTGCGAGCTTGTCTTTAACAGTCTTTTAAAATCGCATTCAATTGCTTTGGCTTCTGTCAAAGACGGTTTTGATGGTTCACACCCTTCTCGGTTGCCCCTGACCTTCTCAGGCGTTAGAGCATCCGCGCGGGTTGTCTTTGCACTAGGTCTGCTGCTGTGGCAACATGACCGTACAGGTCGTAAACATCTGCATCATCGATCGCCACTGGCACCATCGATCCTAATCGAACGTTTCCCCGAACGTACACGACCCCATCCACTTCTGGGGCAAATCGCGCCGATCGCCCGATTGATTCTCCCGTAGCTGGGTTGTGTTGCTCGATCGATACATCGACCACTTTTGAGATTTGCGCTTGATTTTTTTTCCAAGAAATCGGCTGTTGCGCTTGCATCAGGATATCCCGACGAGCCTCCATCACGTCTGGCGACAGTTGGTTCGGCAGATTGTACGCGGGGGTTCCCTCTTCTGGGGAAAACGTGAAGACACCCACATGGTCAAATTCATGACGCCGAACGAACTGCAGCAAATGCTCGAAGTGCTCGTCCGTCTCGCCTGGGAACCCAACAATAAAGGTGGTTCGCAATACCGCATCCGGTAGCGCTGTTTTAATCTTCTCTATAATACTATCATTTACCCCCGCTTGCCAAGGACGATTCATCCGTCGCAGCACTTCCGGATGGGAGTGTTGCAAGGGTAAATCCAAATATGGCAACACGTTGGGCGTTTCCCGAATCGCCGCCATCACTTTCGGCGTCAACCCCGTGGGATAGGCATAATGAATCCGGATCCACGGCACGTCCACCTCTCCTAGGGCGCGCAGCAATTCCGCTAATTTCGGTTCTCCGTAAATGTCTACCCCATAGTTCGTGGTGATTTGCGAAATTAAGATTATTTCTTGCACCCCTTCTGAGGCCAATTGTTTCGCTTCCGCCACAATCGACTCGATCGGACGCGATCGCTGATTTCCTCTTAAATGTGGAATAATACAAAACGCGCAGCGATAATCGCATCCCTCCGCTACCCGAAGGTACGCCACCCCTTCGGTGGTCGTCCGGTAGCGCGGCGTGGTCTCGTCGGCGATGTAAGTCGGTTCCGCTGAAACCTCCTTGACTCTTTCCCCGGTTTCCACCCGTTCGATGACTTCTACGATTTTGTTATAGTCCCCTGTGCCCACCAGCGCTACCGCTTCCGGTAATTCTTCTAATAGCTGCTCTTGGAAGTGTTGCGCCATGCAGCCAGTAATGACAATCTTCTTCTCCGCCTCCGCTAATTCTACCAGGGTGCGAACGGATTCTTCTCGGGCCGCTTGGATAAAACTACAGGTATTGACGATGACGTAATCTGCTAATTCTTCATCGGTATCCACTGCGTAGCCTGCTTGTGCTAGCAGACCCAGCATGTGTTCGCTATCAATGCGATTTTTCTCGCAGCCCAGATGAGAAATTGCAATCGTTGGCTTGTTGCCCATGCAGTTAATCTTGGTTTGACTTATTCTAATGGTTCTCCCGGTCGAGCAATTCTGCTCCGACTAACGTTGTTATGTTTATTAAACTACAGTATAGCCCGCTTCGGTCCTCATGCTGTCAATGGCAATCCGTTCCCGCCATCGAGCCTCTCTGTATCCTCTATCTCCTCCAGCGCGCGCCTTGCGGCTTCACGAACGAACGTTGTCTTTACCTAGCTTAACATTCGATCCGCCAATTCTTAATTTTTTTTCCGCAAAAACCACAATCTTCTCCCACTCCGATTTGCTAAGGGTCGGCGAATCTGCCCCCTACCCCGCACCCGGGGCATTTCATTCCCCTGTGGATGGCTGGCGAGAATCTGCCCTACCCACCCTCCCGCCTCCATTTTCAATATTTCCAATTTCCAATTTCCAATTCTCAATTGCCAATTTTTCTAAAGGCATGTCAGTGGCCTTATGATAAAATTGTCCAATCCACCATCCAAGTCGGGAAAATTGCTTCGGTGTAGAGGGGGGGAAATCTGGGAGGGATAAAAAAGTCCACCGGATTTGACAAGTCAGGTTCGTCATCCCCCACCAGAAGGGAGCCAGCTATGATTAAATTATATGGCTGAATAAGGATCGACAATGCGCCATGTCAGACTTAAATCGTGGAATTATGAAATTCAAAGGAGCCGATAGCCCCTTGGCGATCGCGCTCTCATCGGTACTAATTTTAGGTGGGATTAGCTTTCTGCTTTGGTGGGCACTGCAATCTGCCTACGCCTTTAACTAATCCAACAGATTCTCCGCGCCCTCAAAGCTCGGCGAATATCCCGCCGCAATACCGCAGTTGTGCCGCACCTTGGCACGCCCCAAGCTGAAACTGCCAATCCCCAAGCAGTTTCAGCTTATTTCGATCTAAAACCCTCGCGAGGCGCGATCGCCGCGATCGCCCTCGATTGACCCCTGTTCTACTCGCCTGCAGCGCCACCGTGATTTCTTCACCTCTTGAGAGTTATCTGTTCGCCGTCTCGGAAATCAGCCCCCTATTGGGAAATATTTGGCTCGATATTGGGGTATTGGTTTTGATGATGATCCTGTCGGGATTCTTCTCCGGGGCAGAAACAGCGATTACCGCCCTAGACAATCTCAAACTGCGATCGCTCATCAAAGAACAAGGAGACCCCACCCGCATCTTTACCTTGGTGCTGCAAAGACGCACCCGGTTTATCACCACCCTCCTGGTGGGCAACAACCTGGTCAATAACTTTTCCGCCATTTTGACCAGCAACCTATTTGCCATCTGGTTGGGCAATGCCGGCTTGGGAGTCGCCACCGCCGTCGTCACCTTTCTGGTGCTGATTTTTGGCGAAATCACCCCAAAATCTTTAGCCATTAACAACGTCATTCCCTATTTTAAACTCGCAGTTAGTCCCATTTACTGGCTCTCGCGCCTACTTTCGATTCTCGGCATCGTCCAGTTTTTAGAACTAATTACCCAGCGCGTCATTCGCCTCCTCCAGGGAAGCGCCGTACAGCAGGGAGAATCCTCCTTAAAAGACCTCGAACTGATGATTGACATCCTCGGCGGGCGAGGTCAGTTAGATTTATATAAGCATCAACTGCTCAACAAAGCCCTGATGCTAGACAGTCTCAGCGCCCGGGAAGTGGTCAAACCCCGCATCGAAATGCGAACCATTTCCCATGAAGCGACATTACAGGATTTAGTAGACCTGTGTTTGGACACCGGCTATTCTCGGATTCCCGTACAGGAAGAATCCAAAGACCGCATCGTCGGCGTGGTTCACCTGAAACGCGCCATTCAGCAATTAAGAGCCTATCAAAAAGAAGAAATCGACAATGCCCCGGTGACGGTGGCGATGGATCCGCCGGTGTACGTTCCGGAGACCAAGCGCGTAGCGGATCTGCTCAAAGAAATGTTGCAGCAGCGCTTGCATATCGCGATCGTGGTGGATGAATATGGGGGCACCGTTGGGTTGCTGACCTTAGAGGATATCCTAGAAGAACTGGTGGGCGAAATCTACGACGAAAGCGATTTTCCCATGCGCTTCAACCGTCGCAGTGGCGGCACCTCCCCCCAAGGTGGCGCGCGCCCTCGCCGAAATTCGCGCAGCTAAACCCCAACCGAGTAAGGGTTTCAGCCCCTTGAAACTCGGCAGCCAACCCCGAGGATTGGGCATCGGCAAAAAAAATTTAAAAAAAGGGTTGACATTCCAGTTGCTTGTGCTACCATTAATAATTGTGGACAAAAACGGGTCGGTGCCCGAGTGGTTAATGGGGGCGGACTGTAAATCCGCTGGCTATGCCTACGCTGGTTCAAATCCAGCCCGGCCCACCACAATCAAATAAAATTGCCCGTGTAGCTCAGTGGTAGAGCGCACCCTTGGTAAGGGTGAGGTCACGAGTTCAATCCTCGTCACGGGCTTTTCGAGAAGACGCGCTGCGGCGCGTCTTTTTTGTTGAGAGGGCAAGAAACCCTTTCCAGAGGGCGTAGATAGGGCATGCAAGCCATTGGCAACCCGCCGCCCTCGGGAAAAACCGTGACGGGAAGAAAGCGGGTAAAAGACTCGACGGGTGCGGCAGGACTCGAACCTGCGACCAACGAATTAGAAGTTCGCTACTCTATCCAGCTGAGTTACGCACCCAAACTGCAAGGGAATCCGGCGTGGCGGCTCAGAGTCGTTCCCGCCGATTGAGAGGGAAGCCCCGGCCAAAAATGCTACAGCCACCGGACATTTCTATATCGTATCAAAAAAGACGGCTGTTTGGCCAAGAATTTGTCAAGATTATTTTTCAGGGGAGAAATCAGGCAACTGGCGGGGAGCTTAGAGGATAAATTAACATTAAGGTCATCAGCATCCAGAGGTTGGCGAGGGAAGAACGCAGCGGGGTGGCCTGCCCCGGTTGTGTTTCCCAGGCAAGGCACCGACAGATAGCCAGGGCTAAAGTGGCGATCGCCCGCCCTGGCGGACAAATTGCTTTTCACCCAACCCCCGCACTCACTGGCGGACTTGTGGCCACCATTTGAGCCAGGGAATCACAAGTTGGGAAAATTTATTGATAAAGCATAGAGTAAGATAGGTATCGATCGCGGCGTTGAATGCCTCGTCCGGAAAATGAGCGCTTGCTGAGCGCGTTGCCACAAGCAGCGCGAGTCCGCTGACCATCGCGTGCCTTGCCCAGTTTAACCCAAGCTTGACACCAAGCAGACTGATGTCTAAATTCTAGCAAGCGTCATTTCCATCGAACACCCACCGCACCCACAGGCCACGAGAACTCTATTGGCAGCGTCATGTTTATTCTGAAACGTCAGGATGTTGAAATCACGGGTCTTCAGCACCCGAAAACGGGTCAGCAAGTACCGATTCTGAACTATCAAGGTCAGACCTTTCGCTTAATAAACGTGTTCAGCGCTCAACAGGCGGAAGAAGCAAGAGCCTTTTGGAGGGATTTAACCGATAACCGTGGGAAAGCTTGCGTCCTGCTTGAAGAAACAGATCGCTACAGCGTTTGGGGCAAAATCCGTCTCGAACAGATCGCCGATGACCCGCAAGGGGGAGTGGCTGCAGCGCCTCTGTTTACTCAAGCTTCTCTCTTAATGCTTCAAGCGGTGTTCTTCGATATAGAAGATTTGCTCGGCAATCGACAGGCAGGGTCTTTTCAAAAAGAGATCGCCGAGATCTTTAAAAAATGGAAATTCCCACAAGCCGATACTCCAGATGCAGTGAAAAATTGGCTGGAGGTGGATCCCCTGGGGGGAGTCAAAATGCCCCCTTGGCAAGAACATCACCTGAATACCTTATTGCAAGAACTGCATCGTTTGGGGAAAGACTATTTTGGCAATACCAGTTTCGTCGAGCGAGCCATCGATATCTTAGAAGATATGCCAGCCAACGAACGCAAGCAGTTTATCGACTGGCTCAACCAGTCTCCCCTGGGCGATTTGTGGTCTACCTCCTAGCCGGGGAGCCACCCCCCCCCAGGGGTTTGGAGACAGTCGGCACGTTATCAAAATCTTTCAGCTCTTGCATTTTAAAGAAAGTTGTTGACAAAAACTCCGATGCCCAGTTACCGATTTGGCGATTCTTATGCGAACAAGCTCAGAAAAGTTTACCCCTTCTCAACCGTTATTCTCAGCGCGGACCCTTGTCGTTAGCGGGATTACCTGGGCTGTCTTAGCCCTGTTATTTTTTCTGCTGTTTAGCATTCCTCACTCCCCCGATGCCGAGTTGCCCTTGTGGTACTCGATTGGGACCTATATTTTCGAGTGGATTGCATTCCTAGCAGCAGCGATTTTGTGTTTTAGAAATTGGAAATCCACTCAGATTGTCAGCGGACGCAATGTCTGGTTGGCGATCGGGATCGGCATGATTGGCTATTTCTTAGGCGGCGTGCTCTTCGGTCTGTGGGAACTGTACTGGGGTCTCGACCCGGATGTGTCCCTCGGAGATCTGTTCTATGCCACCACCTATGTGGCCCTGACCATCGGCATGGTGCTGGCGGTTTCTTCCCGGAAACTGAATCTGGAACTGTGGCAGTGGGGCGTGTTGGTGGCGATCGCCCTCGCCGGGGGAGCCTTCGCCTGGTGGCTCTCCATTCCCCCTAACGCCGACCTGCAACAAGCCGTGCCCCCTACCCCCATCGAAGAAGTGGCTCCCGCACCCACCACCGCCGAAACTCCCGCCGCTCAAGCTCCCCCCGTAGCAGCAGAGCAAGAGTCCTCGGTGCCGGGATATGGAGTGGCTAAGGCGATCGATAACTTCTTGTCCCCCTACTCGAAATATGTCGGCTTGTTTTACGTGGTGATGGATGTGTTGCTCCTGATTTTGGCCACCGCTTTGTTGTTGGCTTTCTGGGGCGGACGCTTCTCCCAGTCTTGGCGGATGATTGCGGCAGCTACCTTTTCCCTTTACATTGCCGATATGTGGTTTAAATATGCCGAATCCCGCGTGGCAGACTACCAAAGCGGCAGTTTGCTAGAAGTGTTTTGGGTGTTTAGTGGCGTGTTGTTTGCCATTGGTGCGGTCCTTGAATACGACATCTCCACTCGCTCTCGCTCTCGGGGACGCCGACGCGGCGGTTCTTCTTCTTCGTCGGACTAAACTCCCAGTTTCAACCGGGGCGACGCTTTGCCCCTTCTGTGGAAAAGCGCCTTCCCCCACCGCACCCCAGCCACCGACTGTCCCAGGCGCGTTCGATTGGCTCCCCTGATTATCCACGCTGTTTACCCCCCTGATGCGGCATGAGTTCTCGAAAACTTTCCGATTCTGATAAAAGAGAAATCCTCGACCTCTATCGACAGCCCGGAGAAACCACTTTAACCCTGGCGAGTCGCTATGGGGTGAGTAGCTCCACGATAAGCCGCATCCTCAGAAGCAGTTTATCGGACGAGGAATACGAATCCCTGATTCAGCAAAAGCGCGCCGGTCGCTTTCAAGGTTCGCCGGAAGGGTCTGAGGAAGCCTCAGAGGAAGAGTCTTTGCGCGATGCGCGTACGCGCCGCATTCGCAAACGCTCTTCTTCGGCGGCGCAAGACGCGGATTTCGATGAAGAGGACACCGATGAAGATGCCTTTGAGGAAAATTATGAGGCAATGGAAGCTAGCGCCCTCCGGGAAATGCTCGGGGAAGATTTGCTCGATGAGGAAGACTTAGACGACGAGGATGAGGATGAGGATGAGGATGAAGAATGGGACGAAGATGCCCTGTTAACTCAGCGCCGCTCTCGCCCTTCTCCTTTTGTGGAAGTCATCCCCCTCGCCGACGCTGAGTTGCCGAAAACCTGCTATTTTGTGGTGGATAAAGGTGGGGAGTTGATTACTCGTCCTCTGAAAGAGTTTGGCGAACTCGGGGAAATTCCTCGGGAAGAAGTGCAAGAAAAAACTCTGCCGATTTTTGACAATCACCGAGTGGCGCGACGATTCTGCGCTCGCAATCAACGAGTGATTAAAATGCCCGACGGGCAAATGCTGCAAAAAACCAGTGCGTATTTGCAAGAAAAGGGCATTACGCGGGTGTTGATTGACGGGCAGGTTTATTCGCTGTAATCGTCGCGATCGCCCCCGGGGGTTTTGGGAAATGCAAGGGGTACGGCAGCATTGCCGTGCCCCTATCGCTATGGAGGGAAATGCGAGAAATAGCCAATTTGCCGATGGGTTTGTTTGAAAATAACAATAAATCAGCCGAACTTGCTGATGATTGGATAATCAATAAGCAGGGTATTAATTTGGTCAAATAAATATTTATTTTTTTGATGATAATAGGGAGTTTGTTTTCAACAATAAATGGTAGAATAATGCAGAACTCGGTTTGCAATTGATAAATTCACTTATTCTGACAGGTAGGGTTGTTCATCAAAAGAGGAAACAGCAATTATGGCATCTGCTCTATATAAACTCCTGGCTGATATGGCGGAAGAACCGGAAAAATTTCGCCAATATCAAAATGATATAGAGTCTATCTTGAGCGAGTATGACTTGACTGAAGAGCAAAAAGACTTAATCCGCGCGGGCGGCGAAGAAAACTACCTGCGACTGTTGCGCGACGAACGCAGCAGACAGTTTGGAGAATTTTGTGTTTGATTTGACGCGATAAAACGCCCGCGCTCCTTGGCGGTTTCGGGGATTCCTGAAGCCGAGCGCCGGATGTGAGAAATGATGAGCCTCGGCAGGTTGCAAAATTCATTCAGAATGGCGATCGCTCGCGGGCAAGTTCGTCAAAAAAACCGAGTGCCTACGGTAGCGTCCTGGTTGTACGGGATGACTTCGAGAAGGCACTTTTTTTGTATTGAGTCGTACTCCCGGATCGCGAGGACAATTAAAAATGAAATCGGATATTATTTTTGCACCGCTTCAGTGTCGCAACCTTACCCTGAAAAATCGGATCTTGAGATCGAATACTTACGGAAATTTCGATAATCCCGATGGGACTGGCACTACGGCGCGTCTCAAGTGGGAAGAAAAATTCGCTCGTGGGGGAGTCGGGGCAATTCTCTCCTGTGTCGTTCCCGTTTGTGGCACGGGGCGAATTGCCCCCAATTGTGCCACCCTCGATCGCGACGAACAAATTCCATTTTGGCGACAGGTTGCCCAAACCGTCCATCACTATGATTGCAAATACATCGCGCAGCTGAGTTATGGTGGAAGTCATCTCGGTGCCCTCAGTCAAACCATTGCTCCCGAGAAAATCCAGCAGATCGTAAATCGCTTTGCAGATGCAGCCAGAAGAGCGCGAGAGGCACGACTCGATGGTGTGGAAGTGGATGCTACGAAAAGTGGAACCGGGCGGTTGCTCGAAGATGAAACAAACGGTCGCCTCAATTCAATCGCCAATCTAGTCGGGCAGTTCCTCAGTGACACCGTGAATCATCGCATCGATGAATATGGAGGGTCTTTCGAGAACAGATCGCGGTTTTTGCTCGAAATCGTCACAGCAATCCGCACCCAAGTCGGGGGAGATTTTCACTTGCAGGTGAAAATCGATGCGTTGGAAACCCGCGATCGCGAAATTCAGTTATGCCAGTGGATCGAACGCGCCGGGGCAGATGCCCTTCACCTGGGGAGTAAATTGCCTGTTGCCGATCGTCCCTCTGGCAATTTTCCTTTAGACATCGAAGGAGAACACATTCAGAAAGTCCAACAGATCGAAAAAGCCGTGCGGATTCCCATCTTCTGTACCGGAGGATTTCAAAGCGCCAGTTACATCCGCAAAGCGATCGCGGAAGGTTGTTGCGACGCAGTAACCATCGCCCGGGCCTTAATTGCCAACCCCAACCTGCCGAAAATCTTTGCCGAAGGCAAAGACAGTCCGGACAAACCTTGTACCTATTGCGAAAAATGCCGTCTAAATCTGGTGGACAATCCCCTGGGATGCTATGACGTCACCCGCTACGATGGTGACTACACCCAGATGAGCCGCGAGATTCTCTCCGTTTATCGATAACCACACTTCCATGCCCAAGGGTTCGCACTCAGCAGGAACAGACCCCTTGTTGCCGCAGAAGAACTCGCCCCCTATACTATCATATAAAAAGCCGGGGGCGGGTTCGTTTAAACTCCAGCCCTTGAGTTGGGGGTCAATCTGCCGAGAGCAATAGCACCTGTTGCTCGATCCATAATTAGAGGCGATCGCATGAACATCCGAAGCCAAAGTTATCAAAACGCTGACCGCATTTTCCGAGGGTTAATTTCTCTGTTACTGGTCATAATCCTGTGGATAAGCGGATCCCCTACTGCCTATGCCCAACCAGAGGCTACCCTACAATTCGATCGCCTCTCCACGGACAACGGATTAATCGGCATCAACTGCATTCTAGAAGACTCGCGAGGATTTCTCTGGTTTTGCACCCAAGAAGGGGTGAATAAATATGATGGATACGACTTGACCACCTACAAGCACGATTCCAACAACCCGAATTCCTTATCGGATAATTGGATTTCCGCCATCTATGAAGACCATGTTGGCATTCTCTGGATTGGCACCCAAACTGGCGGAATCAATGCCTTCGATCGCGTCACCGAAACCTTTACTCGCTACCTCCACAACCCGAACGATCCCAAAAGTTTAAGCAACAATCAAGTTAGTACAATTTATGAAGATTCCTCCGGAACCCTTTGGATTGGCACCCAAGGCGGCGGACTCAATCGCTTCAACCGCGAAACGAATCAATTTACCCACTATACTCATCATTCCAATCAGGCCCATAGTTTGAGCGATAATGCAGTCAGTGCCATCTATGAAGATTCAGCGGGGGAACTCTGGATTGGCACCTTGGGCGGCGGACTCCATACCTTTAACCGAGAAACGAATCAATTTATCCACTACAGCGATCGACTGAATCCTTTTCCTTCAGCAACCCCTCACCCAGTCACGGTTATTTATGAAGATAATTCCCACCACCTGTGGATTGGCACTCAGAGGAACGGTCTCCATCAGTTTGACCGAACAACTGGAAAATTTACCCACTACCAACATAACCCCAATAATCCCAATAGTCTCAGTGTTGATAGCGTCAGCGCCATTGCTGAAGATGCCTCGGGACAACTGTGGATTGGTTCGGGAACGTGGGATGCGAGTTATACGGGTAAAGGCATCGATATCCTAGATTCTGCCCGGGAAACCTTCACCCATTATTCTAACAATCCCAAAAATATCAATAGTTTGAGCGGTGACAATGTGCTGTCAATTTATCGAGACAGCACTGATAGCATGTGGGTGGGAACTTGGATGGGAGGCGTGAGCCACTTCCATCCCGGTAAACAAAAATTTACAGCTTACAGGTTTGACAACAATAATCCCAATGGATTGTCCGGTGACGCCGTTTGGTCGATTTATGAAGACCGAGAGGGCGTCGTTTGGATCGGAACCACCAATGGAGGATTAAATAAATTCGATCGCCAAACCGGAAAATTTCAGCATTACAAACATAATCCCAGCGATCGCCATAGCTTAAGCAGTAATAGCGTGTGGTCGATTTATGAAGATTCATCGGGGAGACTATGGATCGGCACCGATGCCGGATTAAACTTATTCGATCGCACCACTGAAAAATTTATCACCTACAAACCCGATCCCAATGACCCTAACAGCCTCAGCGATAGTACCATTCTAAACATCCGGGAAAATTCCTCGGGCCGGTTATGGTTAGGGACAGTTGGGGGAGGATTAAATGAATTCGATCCCGAAACCGGCAAAGCTAAATCCTGGGTTCACGATCCCGATGACCTCAATAGCATCAGTCAAAATTTAATCTTGTCCGTGCGTGAAGACAATTCGGGTTATCTTTGGATTGCCACCTATGGTGGGGGACTCGATAAATTCGATCCCGAAACTGAAACCTTTACCCATTACGCTCATAACCCGGAAGACCCCCAAAGCCTCAGCAGCAACCGAGTCGTGTGCATTTATCAGGATCCATCGGGCATTCTGTGGATTGTAACTGAAGACGGATTGAATAAATTTAACCCCGAAACTGAAACCTTTCAACACTACACCGAAGAAGATGGTCTGGCAACCTCCTATTTAGCTAACCTGCTGCCTGATGATGAAGGAAATCTCTGGCTGAGCAGTTCCAAAGGATTATCGAAATTCAATCCACAAACGGAAACCTTTAGAAACTATACCCCAGATGAAGGGCTACCGGGAAATCATTTTAACGTACTCGCTTATTTCAAAAGCCCTAGCGGACAATTATTTTTTGGCGGTGAAGAAGGATTTACGTTCTTCTATCCCGATCGCATCCAAGACAACCCCCATATTCCTCCTGTGGTCATCACCCAATTTAAAAAATTCAACGAAACCGTCACTCTCGATCGCGCCATTTCCGAAACCCACCAACTCCAACTCTCCTACCAAGACCGATTTTTCGGCTTTGAATTTGCCGCCCTCGACTACACCAACCCCGCCAAAAACCAATATGCCTACAAACTCGAAGGCTTTGACCAAGACTGGATAAATGCCGGCACGCGACGCTATGCCACCTACACCAACCTCGACGGCGGCACCTATACCTTCCGGGTCAAAGGCTCCAACAATGATGGCGTCTGGAACGAACAAGGCACCGCAATTCATATTACCATCACCCCGCCCCCGTGGAAAACCTGGTGGGCCTATACCCTCTACCTTCTCGCCTTAATTGGCTCAGTTTTAGCCTACGTGCAATGGCGCACGAAAGCCCAAAAACAACAACTCGAATTCCAACGCCAAGAACTGGAACGAGAGCGTCTCGTCACCGACGAACTGCGACGACTAGACAAACTCAAAGACGAATTTCTCGCCAATACCTCTCACGAATTGCGTACCCCGCTCAACGGCATAATTGGCATTGCCGATTCCATGCTCGAAGGGGCTACCGGATCGCTCACCCCAACACAACAACACAACCTCTCTACCATCGTCCAAAGTGGCTTGCGACTCACTAATTTAGTCAACGATATCCTGGATTTGTCCAAAATCAAACAAGCAGAATTGCAACTGCAACTCAAGCCGGTGGGAATGCGAGAAATCACCGAAGTTGTCCTCACCCTTTCTCGCCCCTTAATAGGCGAAAAGCCGGTGGAACTCATCAATACCCTTCACCCCGAACTGCCGGCGGTAGAGGCGGATGAAAATCGGGTGCAGCAGATTTTATACAACTTAATCGGCAATGCGATTAAATTTACCGAAAGCGGTACGGTGGAAGTCTCGGCGGAAGTGGTACCCGATGAGGCAGGGGAAACTGGGGAACCCGAATTGCCCCTCACCAATCCCCCGTCGGGTTATCTCGCCATTACCGTCTCCGATACCGGCATCGGCATTCCCCCCACTAAATTCGACTCGATTTTTGAATCCTTCGAGCAAGGAGATGGTTCCACGGCGCGGCTTTATGGCGGGACCGGGTTGGGGTTGGCAGTGACGAAAAAGCTGGTGGAGTTGCACGGGGGAACGATCGCGGTGGAATCCACAGTGGGGAAAGGGTCGCGCTTTACCTTTACCCTGCCCCTCTCGTCAAATCCCCCGTCAGTGCCACTCCCGCCAACGAAACGCCGCGCGATCGCTACTCGGTTGGAGGCGATCGCCATTGCCCCAGATGAGGCCCCACCCACCCAGACCCTTCCCCCTGAATCGGAAACTAACAGTAAATTCCGCCTGTTAATCGTCGATGATGAACCAGTCAACCGTCAGGTTCTCGTGAACTATCTCTCCAACGCCCACTATCAAGTCATCCAAGCCGCCAGCGGTTCAGAAGCCCTGGCATTAATCCAACAACAACCTCATCCCGATGCGATTTTGCTCGACGTGATGATGCCACGCATGACCGGTTATCAAGTCTGTCAAATCCTGCGGCAAAAATATGGCATGGACGAACTCCCCATCATTATGCTCACTGCCAAAAATCAAGTGGCGGATTTAGTCGCCGGACTCGAAGCCGGCTCCAACGATTATATCACCAAACCGATTTCTAAAGACGAATTGCTCGCCCGCATTAAAACTCACTTGAATCTGGTTCGCCTAAAAACCGAAAACCTGCGCTTGCAAGCTGAACTCAATGTGGCGCGTCGCCTGCAAGAAATGATGCTCCCCAAACCAGCAGAATTGCAGCAAATTCGCCAATTGCAAATTGCCGGCTACATGAAACCAGCAGATGAAGTAGGCGGGGATTATTATGATGTATTGCCCTGGGACAATCACACGAAAATTGGCATCGGCGATGTTACGGGACATGGGTTGGAAAGTGGCGTGCTGATGCTGATGGCCCAAACCGCAATTCGCACCCTCCTGGAAAGCCAGGAAACTGACGATCGCAATTTTCTCGATATTATTAACCGCACCCTTTACTCCAACCTACAGCGGATGAATTGCGAGAAAAACATGAGCCTCGCCTTGTTAGATTATGTAGGCGGAACCCTGGGCATCAGCGGGCAGCATGAAGAAGTAATTCTGGTGCGCGCCGATGCTACGGTGGAATGCATCGATACCCTGGATTTAGGTTTTCCGATTGGCTTATCTCTGGATGTGGCAGAGTTTTTCGCCCAGACTCAAGTGCAATTAAATCCCGGAGATGGGGTGGTACTTTATACCGATGGAATTACGGAAGCGGAAAATGATGCCAAAGTGCTTTATGGATTGGAAAAACTCTGCGATATTATTAGCGAAAATTGGCACCGTTGTGCTGCAGAAATCCAACAGGCAATTGTCGATGACGTGATGCGCCATATCGGTTCTCATAAGATTTACGATGACATTACCGTGGTGGTGGTCAAGCGCGTTTCTGGGGGCTAGAGACGCCCCTGCGGGGGGACGCCGCTAACTACTCCGACTCTTCGCCAATGGTGAGGGCGAGTTGGTAAATCTGGCGGCGCGGAAGGGCGGTGTGTTGCGCTAGGTGTTTGGTGGCTTGCGATCGCGACATACCTCGATTGATTAAGTTTTGTAACTCGGCTTTCAGGGTCTGTTCCCCGATCGCGGGCGCAGCAGTCTCCCTCCCGGTAATCACTAGAGTAAATTCTCCTTTGGGTTGACAATTTCCCCCATAATGTGCTATCGCTTCGGCAATCGAACCGCGCCAAAATTCTTCGTGCAGTTTGGTGAGTTCTCGCCCCAAAACAATGGCGCGATCGCCCCCGAGGGCTTCCCCTAACTCGGTTAAGGTTTTTCGCACTCGATGCGGCGCTTCGTATAAAATCATCGTCCGCGTCTCTCCCTGGAGGGCTTCCAGGCGCTGCTGGCGGGCTTTTCCCTTGACGGGTAAAAACCCCTCAAACACGAAGCGTTCTCCCGGTAAACCAGCCCCCACTAGGGCGGTGATGCAAGCTGTCGGTCCGGGAATGGGCACAACTGAAATTCCCCCTTCCCCACAAGCTTGAATTAGCTCAAATCCCGGATCGGAAATTCCGGGCATTCCGGCGTCGGTAACCAGGGCGATCGCGCTTCCTCCCTGCAGTCGATCCACTAATTCCGGCATCCGCTGCTTCCGGTTGTGTTCGTGATAGCTAATCTGCGGCGTGGTTATCTCGAAATGCTGCAACAATTTCCCCGTGTGGCGGGTATCTTCGGCGGCGATCGCCTCCACTTCTCGCAAAATCCGCACCCCGCGAAAGGTCATGTCTTCTAAATTGCCAATCGGCGTTCCCACAATATAGAGAATTCCCCTTTTGCGATCGCCATCTGCCCTTTTTTCTGCCATCTTTTCCCCACAACTACTCTATATCCTCTCTGGCAATTTTAAACCATTGCTAACCTGCAGTTCGTTTCCCTGACCCGAAACCCGGACTCTGACCAACCCAGTTCAAGGAACAGTGGTTATTTTACCCCATCGATTTAATTCCTATAAAATTTGCTATAAAATAAATCCCAACCCTTTAAAATTCAACCCATGCCCACACAAGGATTATTTGTCGGATTGGTCACCATCGATTTGGTTTATCTGACCGAAAATTTCCCCCAAAGTAACGATAAATTGGTGGCAAATGACTATACGATTAGCGCTGGCGGACCGGCTACCAATGCCGCGATCGCATTTCGTCATTTTGGCAATTTACCCACTATCCTCGGGGTGATGGGATGTCATCCAATGACCCAGATTATTTGTCAGGAATTACAACAGTATAACATCGCTCTGGCCGATTTAAACCCCACTCGCGCCGAACCGCCCCCGGTTTCTTCAATTATTGTCACGGCGGGAAGTGGCGATCGCGCTGTGGTCTCGATTAATGCGACTAAATCTCCGGTTTCTAACGATTTTCTGCCCCTAGACCGATGTCAAAATTTCGATATCGTGCTGATTGACGGACATCAAATTCTCCCTAGCGTTGCGATCGCGCAATTGGCCCAATCTCATCAGATTCCGGTGGTGCTCGATGGCGGAAGCTGGAAACCCGGATTGGAAGAGGTTTTGCCTTTTGTCAATTATGCGGTTTGTTCGGCCAATTTTTATCCGCCCGAGTGTGACAACCGCCAGGAGGTTTTTGCCTATCTCGAGGCGATCTCTATCCCCCACATTGCCATTACTGACGGCGCAAATCCCATTCAATACCTCAGCAATGGCGATCGCGCTACGGTAGCGGTTCCGCAAATTAACCCCAGGGATACCTTAGGGGCAGGGGATATTTTTCACGGCGCATTTTGTCACTTTATTTTACAACAAGATTTTCCCACAGCTTTGGCTTCGGCGGCGCAAATTGCTTCCCACGCTTGTCAGCAATTTGGTACCCGCGAATGGATGAAATCTCTTCCCGCCACGCTGTAAACTCTCCCTACAGTCGGATGGAAAAATCCCCCGTTCGGGAGTACCATTGAATCAACAAACTGGTTAGGACTATCGGAACACATGAACACTCCAGAGGATATACTGATTCTCAAACCCCGCAATCGGTGGATGGGGTTGGGTTTGGGATTGTTTTATTTAATTTCCGCTTGCGTGGCGTTTGTTGTTAATTCTCTGGATACGGCTTTAATTTGGGTTGCATTAACTAGTCCGTTTTTGACGATCGCTGACGGTTTATCGGCTAAAATCGAAATTAGCGATCGCGCCATTGTCCGTCGCAGTCCGTTAAGTCCGCGCATCTCTATTCCCTGGCGCAAGGTGACAAGGGTGATGTTGGTTCGCAATCGAGGCGATCGGCGTTTGGTGTACGTCCGTTCCCAAAGTCCGGTGATTTGCACTATCTGCTTTACCAGTCATCAGCAGAATTTTCGCGCCGGTTTGCTGCGCCTCTTCCAATTCGTTGAATTTTACGAGATTGATTTGCAAATTCAAGGTCTCTCCCCCCGCCATGATTGGGAACAATGGGCCAGACAATCTTAGTTTTATCTCCTTTGACTCCTTTTGACTCCTTGGGAAAGCAATGCTCGTCTTTCCGGCGGCGATCGCCTTAAAAATCGGCTTAAAAAAAGACGCAAATGTTGTTGCGCGCCAGGGAAATTTGTGATATGCTTATATCATAATGGGAATAGTGACAGCTTTCCCGAAAATTGTCACTATTCCCATTGTAATCCGAGCATACCAGAAATCAAGTGCCAAGTCAACCCCTTCCCCCCTTTTTTTGCCGCCCAAAATGTAAATATTTGTTAAAGAAACCGGAAAAAATTTGCGATCGCGAGACAAAACAGAGGCCAACAATTTGATGCACCCTACACCGAGGGAAAATTCAGGGGAAAATTGTGGCCGTTACGGGATAACATTCATGGAAGGGTTGCTGTAGGAAAGTAATGAACCAAAAATCAGTCGGGGGGAAAGCGGATGCGGGAAATGTGCATTGAGAAAATAGCCGAAATTGGAGCGATCGCGCGCAGTGTGGGATGGGGGAGTGCGGAGATTTTATCTCATTATCACAGTCAACCCCCCGGAGAACTGAGAATCAAACACAAACAAGAAGGGCCAGTAACCAATGCGGATATTGCGGCGAGTGAATACATATTGAGACAACTGAGAATTGCTTTTGGCACTCAGGGGTTTGGATATCTCAGCGAAGAGACTTACAAAACCCAATCCGAAAGCGATCGCCTGGGACATCGGTGGATCTGGATAATTGACCCCATTGATGGAACCCGCGCCTTCATCCGAAGAAACTTTAAATATGCGGTGCATATTGCGTTAGTCTATGAAGGAAGACCAGTAGTCGCGGTGGTGGTATTGCCCGAAGCGGGCAAATTGTACTACGCCCACAAAAATGGCGGCACATTTGTGGAGGATCGCAGTGGCGATCGCGAATGGGCGAAAGTCTCCCCGCGCGATCGTCTCCCAGACTTACGCATCGTCACCCGGCGATCGCGAAAGGAAGAAAGATTAACCCGCCTATTGCACAGATTGCCCGGAAACATCGAACAAAAACTAGGCAGTATCGGGTATAAAATCGCCTCGATTGTCGAACAAGACTGGGATGTATTTATTTCCCTATCCGGCAAAAGTGCCCCCAAAGATTGGGACTTAGCCGCACCAGAATTAATTTTAACCGAAGCTGGTGGAAAATTAACCCATATCGACGGCACGCCTTTAGTTTACAATCAAAAAGATGTCAGTCAGTGGGGATGTTTGGTGGCCAGTAACGGACAATGCCATGCCCAATTTTGCCACACAATAGCCACCGTTTTGGCCGATTTAGATCGAGGCCACTAAGTTGAATTAAAAGGGAGTCATTGGTCATTGACAATTGACGAATGACCAATGAGAATTGACCATTGACCAATGACAATTGACCACATGACCAATGACTAATGACCAATGACCAACCACAGTAAATTTAACGGCGATAAGCGATAACCGCATAGAACGGATCGCCACCGCCTATGCCTAACAATTGCAAGAAAGAAGGCGCATCGGATTGACGGGCGATCGCTTCTGGTTGGGTAAAGCCTTCCACTGCATTAAAATAGCCTTTCACCAATTGCAAACGACTCCTATCCGTTCCATCGCGCCACGCTTGAATGGCTTTTTGATAGAACATCCGATTGGAGAAACTGATAATTACCACTCCACCGGGTTTGAGGATGCGGTGAATTTCGCCAAACACGATTTCTGGATGTTGCAGATATTGGATAGACACCGCATTGAGTACCGCATCAAAACTTTCATCCGGGAGAGGAAAGCGAGGATTTTCGTTCAGATTTTGCACGAAGAAGCGATCGAGGCGGGGATTTTTTGCCAATTCCGCCTCATTGAGTCCGTGACCTTCCACATGGGCGAATTCCATCTCCTCCGGGAGATGAGATACCCACGAACTCATCATATCGAAGATGCGGGTATGGGGTTGGAGACGTTCTCGATACAGATTCGTCAGTTGGTCGATAAACCCTTCATCTACATGGGTGACAAAGCGGGGGATAGCGTAAAACTCGGTATCGTCAGAGGGGTCTAGTTTCGTGCGCTGAGCAGGTTGTAGCAACATTGGTGGATAATTCGGGTAGCTTGACGCTCATTATTTTAATAAAAATTAACACTGTTCCTCGCCCCGGAAAACTTGACAGGATGTTCAGAAATGATAGAATAGGAGGTGAAACTCGATGGTGCAGGCAGGGCAGTTAAGCAAGCTATGCATTGCATTAACGTCCTGGGTGGAGAT
>NZ_JAJENT010000649.1:0-3976 GCF_035615515.1 Phormidium sp. CCY1219 | reverse complement strand
GTGGGGAAAAGCGCCTTTAAAAGTCCGACTTTGGACTCTTTAAGAATCCCTCGGATTTATCCGTAGGGAGTATCAAATCAAACATCAGCCTCCGGTTTCCGTGGGCTGGGCAATCTCGCAGTAATGCTGCAGTAGCGATCGCTCGAGTCATTTATTTTTTTTATTCACGTTTTGCGACCAAAACTGTCTATTTGTACGTTTGCGCCTACAGAATCCTTGGCAGAATCGCTCTCCCCGTATTTGGGAGGCGATGGCTATGTGGTGAAAAATTTTCAGATTATCGAGGAGTTTGTGGCTTTTGTCGAGGGTCAAAAGCAACAGCTCGACTGTTTGATTTTACAAGCTGATGCCCAGTTGAATTCCCTACTGGCGGCGTTGGGTCAACGCGGGATCCTATTACCTGCCGCGATCGCTCATCCTGATTCCCCCACTCCCCCCACTTTGGATCCGCCAACCGATTTAGACCTCACTGACGCCAAAGTGGGATCGGTTCCCACCGCGAACAATGGCAATCCAGTTACCCCGGAGGTGGTTTATCACCGGGCGGAAGTCCATTTTTCTTGGGCGCAAATGAGCGAAGTCCAGAGGTTTGTGGAACGCGCGATCGCTCAATTCCTCGACCTATGTGCCTCCGCCAACCTCGCCGACAACATCAAACAGCCACCAGACTCCAACAGCGACCTCTCAACTCAAGCTTTCCTCGTGCCTCAGCAGCGGCGTCTGGCCGAGAAATTGAGGGAAAGATTAGGATACCTTGGCGTGTACTACAAACGCAAACCAAAATATTTTCTTCGCAATCTGCCTCCCGCCGAACGGCAGCAGTTTTTAGCAGAACTCAAATCCGATTATCGGGAAATTGTTCTCAACTATTTTGATAACGATAACACCCTCAATCAACAAATTGATGACTTCGTTAACACCGCTTTCTTGGCAGATGTCTCTGTCACCCAGCTCGTAGAAGTTCACATGGAATTAATGGATGATTTCGCCAAACAGCTCAAGCTGGAAGGTCGCAGCGAAGAAATTTTGCTCGACTACCGCTTGACATTAATTGATATAATAGCTCATCTGTGTGAAATGTATCGGCGGTCTATCCCCCGCGAGTCTTGAACTGGCAGAGTACCCCGCTGACCCCTGTCTTTAATCTTATAAACTGCTAACTCCTGAATGTATGAGTGCCTCAAAAAAAACCTATGTCCTCAAACTGTACGTGGCGGGTAATACCCCCAACTCGGTTCGGGCTTTGAAAACCCTAAAAAACATCCTAGAACAAGAGTTTGAAGGCGTCTACGCTCTGAAGGTCATTGATGTATTGAAAAATCCCCAACTCGCCGAAGAAGATAAAATCTTGGCCACCCCCACGTTATCAAAAATTTTGCCCCCACCGGTTCGCAAAATCATCGGCGACCTCTCCGATCGCGAAAAGGTATTGATCGGCTTAGATTTGCTCTACGAAGAACTGCGCGAACAAGACCCGGACTTTTATTATAACAATGAGCAGACCGAATAGGCACCCTTGCTGATTTGTCCTCGGTCACTTGTTCAAAGATGAATCCAGTAGGTCCCCCACATGATTTGCCCCCTTGCTTCACTCTATCAACCGCCAAAGCGATCGGAAATTCGTTAAAGCTGATGGCAAGCTGGATGAATTGTAGTAAAATTTCCCAGTTATCCCGAGTATTCTATCTTTTTTTAGCACCAAAGCTATGACTCTGAATCACCAAAATGAACAAGGAGAAGAACGTCTTCCCACAGGAGTCCAGAAAATCCGCACCATGATTGAGGGCTTTGATGACATTAGTCATGGCGGAATGCCTGTGGGACGCACCACCTTAGTCAGCGGCACCTCTGGTACGGGGAAAACATTATTTGCCATTCAATTTCTCTATAATGGCATTACCTATTTCGACGAAGCCGGCGTCTTCGTTACCTTTGAAGAATCTCCCAGCGATATCATTAAAAATTCCTATAGCTTTGGTTGGGATTTGCAAAATTTAATCGATCGCGGCAAACTGTTCATTCTCGATGCCTCCCCAGACCCGGAAGGACAAGATGTGGTCGGTAATTTCGACCTCTCTGCCTTGATCGAGCGCATCCAGTATGCCATTCGCAAATACAAGGCCAAACGAGTCTCCATCGACTCCGTAACCGCAGTATTTCAGCAATATGATGCCGCCTCCGTAGTCCGCCGGGAAATCTTTCGCTTGGTCGCCCGCCTCAAACAAGTGGGCGCAACCACGATTATGACCACCGAACGAGTGGAAGAATACGGGCCAGTCGCCCGCTTTGGCGTGGAAGAATTCGTCTCCGATAATGTGGTTATCGTCCGCAATGTTTTGGAAGGAGAGCGCCGCCGCCGAACTCTGGAAATCTTAAAACTGCGCGGCACTACCCACATGAAAGGAGAATATCCATTTACTATCACTCACGAAGGGATTAATATCTTTCCCCTCGGGGCCATGCGCCTCACCCAACGCTCCTCCAATGTCCGCCTCTCTTCCGGCGTCAAAACCCTCGACGAAATGTGCGGCGGCGGCTTTTTCAAAGATTCAATTATTCTCGCTACAGGTGCGACGGGTACCGGCAAAACCTTATTGGTAAGCAAGTTCCTCGAAGATGCCTGTGTCAACGGCGGTCGGGCCATGATGTTTGCCTATGAAGAATCCCGCGCCCAGTTGTTGCGAAATGCCTATTCTTGGGGAATTGATTTTGAAGAACTGGAAAAAAAGGATTTGTTGAGAATTCTGTGCGCCTATCCCGAATCTGCCGGGTTGGAAGACCACTTGCAAATGATTAAAACCGAAATTGCGGATTTTAAACCGGCTAGAATTGCGATCGATTCTCTGTCTGCTTTGGCTAGAGGAGTGAGTAATAACGCTTTCCGCCAATTTGTGATTGGGGTAACGGGATACGCCAAGCAAGAGGAAATTACCGGGTTCTTTACCAATACTACGGACCAGTTTATGGGCGCTCATTCGATTACCGAGTCCCATATTTCTACGATTACTGACACGATTATTATGTTGCAGTATGTGGAAATTCGCGGCGAAATGTCCCGGGCGATTAATGTGTTTAAAATGCGCGGGTCTTGGCACGATAAGGGGATTCGCGAGTACACGATTAGCGAGAAAGGTCCGGAAATTAAAGATTCGTTCCGCAACTACGAACGGATTATTAGCGGTTCTCCCTCCCGCATCGCCGTGGATGAAAAAAGCGAACTGTCCCGCATCGTGAAAGGCGTGCAAGGCAAAGGCGGTGATGAAGGGTAATTCTCGCCCATAAAAATGGGGCGGTTGGTTAACCAACCGCCCCTCTTTTGGAGCTTTTCAACGAGCACGGAGGGATTTGAACCCCCGACCCTCAGAACCGGAATCTGATGCTCTATCCACTGAGCTACGTGCCCTAACGTTCTCTTACTATAACACGCTTTTCCCGCAATGGCGATAAGTAAAAATACTTATTTTGGCTGGGCAGGGGCCGCAAGGCGGGAATGGGCGGCGGTGGCGCGATCGCAGAATTATTGCCGCTGTTTGGCTTGAGTTTGCATGGGTTGAATCGGGCGATCGCAGTTTTGCAGGGGCGATCGCCCCCTCCGCAACCGGGTAACGCGCACTCCTTGAGGCGATCGATTTTGGCAACCCAGGGAGATAGCATGGGGGAAAGTCGCGCCACTTGGCAGCATGGGGCGCGCAGGGGTGAGCCATCGTTGAAGGCACAGCGATCGCGATCGTTGGCCAGCGTCGAGAAAGTTCCCTCGACATTTACGATTCCCAAACCCTAGTCACTTGTGACTCGTTCCCCCCAGAAGGTAACGCCGAATGCCGAGGCTCCTCCTCCCCCGAGTCAAGCAAGCCGAATCGGCACGCTTGCTTAAAATACGACCCAAACTTTCAGCCCTAGAACCGTCAGGGACTCCGTAGAAACCAACCCCATGTCTAAAGCCAGGGGCTTGTACTTCTAACCACCTGACCAGCCT
>NZ_JAJENT010000648.1:0-494 GCF_035615515.1 Phormidium sp. CCY1219 | reverse complement strand
CCATTTCCCCTGGCTCTCATCCCGACGCTCACCAAGCACGGGTAGAGCGCGGGGCTTCCCGCCGAGAAGCTAAAATTTCCACCAAGCGCCACGAACGCGGCATCGACTTGCTCAACTCCCAGTCTGAAAGCGTCGATACCCCGACCTCTAGGCGATCGGCCAAACTCCGCAGAGGCTTATTGCCTCTACAATACGTGATTAGCTGGGAGAACCGCTGCTTTTTGGACAAACTGACTTAACAAAAATTAACAACAAAATCTTGACGAACAACTAGGGCAAAACTACAATTCTAGTTATCGGAATTTGCCGGAAAAACTTCGGCCTCTTCCGCCGCTGGAGGTTTTTTGGATTCAGGACTTACAGGTGATTCATGATAACCTCCGATCCGTTTGGAAACCCCCGTGCTTTAGCCGGGGTAGGAAAAACGAACGTGCGGCTTTAGCCGCCGTCAAAACTATATTGAGAATTGGGTGTGCAGCGGGTTCGGTTGCCCC
>NZ_JAJENT010000647.1:0-4125 GCF_035615515.1 Phormidium sp. CCY1219 | reverse complement strand
TTAGGCTGGTCAGGTGGTTAGAAGTACAAGCCCCTGGCTTTAGACATGGGGTTGGTTTCTACGGAGTCCCTGACTTCGGGAAAAGCAATGTCAGGTTCGAGCAGAACCGCGATCGCTTGTCGCGATCGCGGCGTAGCATGAAACCCACCCCCCACTAAGCAGGCGAGTTGATTGGCGTCCACTCCGCCCAATTTTGCGGTTTCAAGAATCGTTCCGTCAGTTCGGCTTCCCGGCTATTCGGTTCCGGTTGATAGCCATATTCCCACCGCACCAGGGGCGGTAAAGACATCAGAATCGATTCAGTGCGCCCATTGGTTTGCAGGCCAAAAATCGTTCCCCGGTCGTACACCAAATTAAATTCCACATAACGTCCGCGCCGATAGAGTTGGAAATTGCGCTCGCGATCGCCATACTCCATCGACCCCCGCCGCTCGATAATCGGCCCGTAAGCCGGGATAAATGCCTCCCCACAGGCGCGCACAAACGCAAATAACTCTTCCCAATTGCGCGGTTTAACTTCCCCGATGCTCTGGCTGTACTGCGCCGCCGGACCATTTGCATCCGGACCGCGATACAGTTCGCCGCGACCATCTTGATAGTCAAAGAAAATCCCCCCCACACCGCGCATTTCTTGGCGATGCTTCAAATAAAAATACTCGTCGCACCAAGGTTTGAAAACCGCATAATACTCCGGATGGTGAGCGTCGCACGCTTGCTTCAGGGTCTTGTGGAAATGCGCCGCATCTTCCGCAAACGGATAGTACGGCGTTAAATCCGCACCCCCACCGAACCACCACACCGGACCGGCTTCAAAATAGCGGTAGTTCAAATGAACCGTGGGCACGTAAGGATTGCGCGGGTGAAGCACCATCGAAGTACCGGTGGCATAAAATCCATGCCCTTCCGCCTCCGGGCGTTGCTTCAAAATCGAGGGGGGCAGTTGCGTTCCCCAGACCTCGGAAAAATTTACCCCACCTTGTTCGAAGACATTGCCTTCGCGAATCACGCGAGAACGGCCCCCACCCCCTTCGGGACGTTCCCAAGCGTCTTCCTTGAAGGTGCCCCCCCCATCGAGTTCGGTCAATCCCTGACAGATATTATCTTGGATCGAGCGCATGAACTGGCTGACTCGTTCTCTGGAGTCACTCGGGGGTAGGCTTTGGCTCACCGTAGCCTCAGACGTGGAAGAAACTGTCATAATTTTAAAGAAATGTCGTTTACCGCAACAGAAATCGGGAGTCTAGTCCATTGGATCCCAAATCCGGGTTAGGCGCGATCGCTCTGGATAAGCATTCTTTTGCCCAACCATAGGCAAATCATAAGGATACTCAACTATGGTATCCCAATCAAGAAATTTCCCCGCCACCTTAAAAAATCTACATAACACTATAAAAAAAGATACATTACGAAATAATTAGAAACGTTTGGGGTGGTTCGGCAAGCGGATGGCACAGGAGGCGGCGATCGCCTCGCAACAATCCAGCGCAGGCCCAACGCCGAAGCCTCCCGCTTCCCTCACCGACGCCACCTCAACCCTTGCAGATCCTTCCCTCCATCCCAAGGAGAACACTATGTCTCAAAAACTCGATTCCCAAGCAGTCCTAGACGTATTGCGACCAGTTCAAGACCCCGAACTCCAAAAGAGTTTAGTCGAGTTAAACATGATTCGCAATGTGGCGATCGATGGCGGTAAAGTCAGCTTTACCCTAGTCCTCACCACCCCCGCTTGTCCCTTGCGCGAATTCATCGTCGAAGACTGCCAAAAAGCGGTTCGCACCCTGCCCGGAGTCGAGGATGTGGCAGTTGATGTCACCGCAGAAACTCCCCAACAAAAACAACTGCCAGACCGCCAAGGCATCGAAGGAGTCAAAAATATCTTTGCCGTCTCTAGCGGTAAAGGCGGCGTGGGCAAAAGCACGATCGCCGTCAATATCGCCGTCACTCTCGCCGAAAGCGGCGCGAAAGTTGGCTTACTCGATGCCGATATCTACGGCCCGAACGACCCGGCGATGCTCGGATTGGCCAATGCTCAAGTCACGGTCACTCAAGGTTCCGAAGGGGAAGTGCTCGAACCGGCGTTCAATCACGGCATCAAACTGGTGTCAATGGCTTTCTTAATCGACAAAGACCAGCCAGTAATCTGGCGCGGACCAATGCTAAATGGCATCATTCGTCAGTTTCTCTATCAAGTAAACTGGGGAGAACTGGACTATCTGATTGTGGATATGCCCCCCGGCACCGGCGACGCTCAACTGACAATGGCCCAAGCGGTCCCAATGGCAGGGGCAGTCATCGTCACTACCCCCCAAGAGGTGGCCTTGCTAGACTCGCGCAAGGGCTTGAAAATGTTCGAGCAATTAAACGTCCCGGTTTTAGGTATCGTGGAAAATATGAGCTATTTTATCCCCCCGGATATGCCGGAGAAAAAATACGATATCTTCGGTTCCGGTGGCGGAGAAAAAACCGCTGAGGAACTCGGGGTGCCTTTACTCGGTTGCGTACCACTGGAAATTTCCCTGCGAGAAGGCGGCGATGCCGGCATTCCCATCGCTATCTCCAATCCGGAGTCCCCTTCGGCTAAAGCAATGCGCGACATTGCCCAACGAATTGCTGGTAAAGTTTCGGTGGTCGCTTTAGCCTCCTAAGTAAATAAGAAGAAAGAAGTATGAAGGACAAACCCAATCGGGCAACATCCCCCAACTTCATACTTCACACTTTTCTTTATTCCTGAGATATGTTTCACAACTCATTGCTGCGAATTCGTTGGCGAGACTGGATCCAACCTTGGATTCAGCTCGATTGGCTGCTGCTGGCTCTGCCTGTGGGCTTGACGGCCTTTGGCGGGATTATGATCCGCAGCACCGAAATTAACTTGGGTTGGACTGACTGGTGGCAGCATTGGATCGTGGGCAGCATTGGTTTGCTCCTGGCGCTGACGATCGCCCGCTCGCGTTACGATGCCCTCATCCAGTGGAAGTGGGTCATCTATGGCGTCACGAATTTTGCGTTGCTCGCTGTGATTTTCGTGGGTACGGAAGCGTTGGGGGCACAGCGCTGGATTGCCATTGGCGGCTTTAACGTTCAACCCTCTGAATTCGCTAAGTTAGGCGTCATTATTACCCTGGCCGCACTCCTGCACGATCGCACCGCCGATACTCTTCCTTCGGTCTTCAAAATTCTGGCCATTACCGCTGTCCCCTGGGCATTGGTTTTCTTGCAACCAGATTTGGGGACTTCTTTGGTGTTTGGCGCGATTACGGTGGGCATGCTCTACTGGGGTAACGCCAAAATCGGTTGGTTGCTGTTGATGGTTTCTCCGGTGGTCGCTACCATCCTCTTCAGTGTCTATTTACCCGCCTGGTTCGCTTGGACCGGTTTGGTGGCTTTGTTCGCTTGGCGCAGCCTTCCTTGGCCCTGGTTGGGCGCTCTGGCTTCGATCGTGATGAATTTAATCTCGGGCCGCGTGGGTAGCCTTTTGTGGGGCTTGCTCAAGGATTATCAAAAAGAACGGTTAACCACTTTCCTCAATCCAGAACAAGACCCCCTCGGCGCAGGCTATCACCTGATTCAATCTCGCATCGCGATCGGTTCTGGCGGACTGTACGGTCGCGGACTCTATAACGGCACCCAAACTCAACTCAATTTCATCCCAGAACAGCACACGGACTTTATCTTCTCCGCGATTGGCGAAGAATTGGGCTTCATCGGCGCAATGTTGGTGCTGTTGGCGTTTTGGTTGATTTGCCTGCGTCTGGCAATTGTGGCGCAAAGCGCGAAGGACAATTTCGGCTCTCTGCTCGCGATCGGGGTGCTCTCGATGTTGGTGTTTCAGGTGGTGGTCAATATCGGCATGACGATTGGTCTGGCTCCCGTGACGGGTATCCCTTTACCCTGGCTCAGTTACGGTCGTTCGGCTTTGCTGACCAATTTTATCGCGATCGGTCTGGTAGAATCGGTGGCCAATCACCGCGAAAAACGCAAGAAGTATTAAGCGGTGGGTTTTGCCATTAAACTAGAAAAGAAAATCACTGTAAGTCCACTGGTACTCGGTCAGGAACCCCATCCCTAAAGGGAGGGGCTTGGTAAGACTTTATTTTCCCAAGCTCACCTGACCAGAAGACCAGA
>NZ_JAJENT010000646.1:0-6172 GCF_035615515.1 Phormidium sp. CCY1219 | reverse complement strand
AATGGGGTGGTAATTTCAAAGCAATGCTTTTATTGTTTAGCGGAGAGCAAGGGGAATGGGATTAAGTATGGGCAATTAGTGGAAGATGGCTCGCGATTGGTTCAATGGCAAGGTCGAGTCTCGCAAACAGGAGACTATAAAATTGATGTGGCCGCCGGACTATCAAGGAAAATAAGAATAGGCTAGACGCGAGACTCGTTGAATCGGGCCATGTTTGGTCAATGGGTTGACAAAATAAAAGGGAATTGGGTAAAATGAGAGCGTTTCCTCATCCAGGAAACTTAAACAATGCAAAAATTGTGATAAGCCAACAGCCGAAAGTTGAGCTTCACCGATCGCGATCGCACCATTCCGACTCTAGGGCTATTATGTTGAGCCGGAAAATTTTTTTCAATTGAATTAAAAAAAAGAGGGGGCATGGGGTATAATGAAGGTAAAGGCACAGGCAGGGAAGATAAGCAATAAAAGCATTGCAATTTTCTCGACCTGCAAGATTAAATCGCGCTTCACCGAGTATTGCATTGGAGTTGCGATCGCAATCTGAAAGTTGTCACATCAACAGCCCGTTGCTTTTAGCGGGAAAAGCTCCGCCTGGGAAGGAGTGAAGATCCACAAATTGACGGTTGGGCGATAATGCTCGAACATGGATCGTTGACCTTCGAGGGTGGTGTGACTTTGAACGCATTACTGATTACTGGAACGGATACCGACGCCGGAAAGACGGTGTTAACCTGCGCGATCGCCGCCTATTGGCAAAAGTATTGTTCGAATCGGCCATTAGGGATGATGAAGCCAATACAGTCGGGAACAGGCGATCGCGAACTCTACCAGCGTTTGTTTGACCTGAACCAATCCCAGGAAGAAATTACGCCGCTTTATTTCCAGGCTCCTCTCGCCCCCCCGATCGCCGCAGAACGAGAAGGACGCAGCATCGAAGTGCAAAAGCTGTGGCCAGTTTTTACCACCTTGCGCCAGCGGTCCGCTTTGGTACTGGTGGAAGCATTGGGCGGATTGGGGTCGCCAATAACCGACGAACTGACCGTAGCGGATTTAGGGCGAGATTGGCAGATTCCAGCCGTGTTAGTGGTTCCGGTTAGGTTAGGGGCAATCTCCGCCGCCGTTGCTCATGTTGCTCTCGCCAGACAAGTTGGGGTTCCCCTGTGCGGTATCGTCCTCAACTGCGTTCAGCCGCGATCGCCCCAGCAAATTGACGACTGGACACCGATCGCCGCGATCGAGTCTTTTACCCAAACCCCAGTTCTGGGGATTTTGCCTCATCTTGCAGATTCCACTGACTTGGACGCTCTGGCGAAAGCTGCGTCGGATCTGGATCTAGAGCGATTGATGCCATTCAAAAATATCCCCTATTAACGCCCTGGTGATGGTTGCTTCATCTTATGTTAAGTTAAATAAACTAAACGTTTGCAGGCTTTTTGAACGGCGTAGCATCCAGGTACGATCCGCGCATTCTCGAAACGCCCCCTATGCCGATTTTCTTTAAACCTTCTGGAATGGGAAACTTGACCCATCCCTGGTGGATTAAAATAACCTTGAAATAATGTAGCGATTTTTACAGACAATTTCAGATATGGTTTCTACTTTCCGCGAGTCCCAAGCGACTCAACCCTCGCCAGTGCGATCGCAGATTCAGGCGTTACAACCGACCCTAGTAGAATGGCGTCGCTGGTTGCATCAACGACCAGAACTGGGGTTCCAAGAACACCTCACCAGTGAGTTTGTGGCGCGAAAATTACAAGAATGGGGCATCGAGCATCAAACCGGGGTGGCACAAACCGGGATTGTGGCCACAATTAAGGGGGCTAAACCCGGACCGATACTGGCAATTCGCGCAGATATGGATGCCTTACCGATTCTGGAAGAAAACCAGGTGCCTTATCGATCTCTACATGATGGCAAAATGCACGCTTGTGGTCACGATGGTCATACCGCGATCGCCCTGGGCACCGCCTACTATCTCGCCCATCATCGCGATGACTTTGCCGGTACGGTGAAACTGCTGTTTCAACCCGCAGAAGAAGGCCCCGGCGGTGCCAAACCCATGATCGAAGCAGGAGTACTCGAAAATCCCACAGTGGATGCCATCGTCGGTCTGCACCTGTGGAACAATTTGCCCATCGGCACCGTAGGAGTTCGCAGCGGCCCGCTGATGGCTGCAACAGAATGTTTTCGCTGCCAGATTCACGGGAAAGGCGGACATGGCGCAATGCCACATCAAACCATCGATTCGATTTTGGTGGCATCGCAAGTGGTCCAGGCGCTACAGACGATTGTGGCGCGCAATGTCAATCCTGTAGATGCTGCAGTGGTTACTGTGGGCACCCTTCATGCCGGCACCGCTTTGAACGTGATTGCTGACTCCGCTTCTATGAGTGGCACCGTGCGCTATTTTAATCCAGAGTTAGGGGAGCATATCCCGCAGCGCATTCAGGATATTATTGCCGGCGTCTGTCAAGGTCATGGGGCAACCTACGACTTGGATTATTGGCGGCTTTATCCACCGGTGATTAACGATCCGGCGATCGCCGATTTAGTCCGTTCTGTCGCCACCAATGTTATCGAAACCCCTGCCGGTGTGGTTCCAGAATGTCAAACAATGGGGGGCGAAGATATGAGTTTCTTTTTACAAGAAGTGCCAGGATGCTATTTCTTTTTGGGCACGGCTAATCTTTCTCAAAATTTAGCCTATCCCCATCATCATCCCCGATTTGATTTTGATGAATCCGCCCTCCAAACTGGAGTGGAAATCTTCGTTCGTTTTGTGGAAAAGTATTGCGCTTAATCGGTGGTTTTCTCAATCTTTGTAAATGGCGGTGGGCATTGCCCACCCTCCAGGATTTGTCCTTTGTCCTTTGTCCTTTGTCTTTTGTCCAATGACAATTGACCAATGACCAATGACCAATTATTTTGGCTTAAAAGTTGTAACTCAATACTTTGACCACTCTCTGGTTCTCGGGTAAGCGCGATCGCGACAGGCGAATCGAGTCACTGGTGGTTTTTTCGATGGTGGCGTCTTCTACTAAGGCGAGAAACTGTTCGATCTCCACTAAATTGCAACTGTCGCGATCGGCAGCTTGGGTGAGATAATGGGTGGGAATCACCACGCGGGGATTGAGCTTCAGCATCTCCTCTTTTGCCTCTTCGGGGCTGTAGGCTTTCGGTCCACCGCCTACGGGTACAAATAACAAATCCGGACGTCCCATGAGAATTTGCTGCTCTGGAGTAATCGGTGCGGCAGCTCCTCCTAAATGGACGATCTTGATGCCGGCTTGGATCCACCCCCATGCAACATTAATGCCAAACCTTCGTCCTCCTTCGCGATCGTGAAAGGTGCGAATTCCCTGGATTTGTTGGCCGCGAAATTGATAAGCTCCCGGTTCAAATAAAATTCTCGGGTTTCCCGGCAAATTCTCCGTTGCTCCTTCGTCCAACAATCGAGAACTAATTAATACCAAATCTGCATTGACCTGGGGCGGGCGATATCCCGCCGTACAACCGAGGGTGCGAAAGGGATTCACTAACACGCTTTGACCCTCACCCACAAACAAAAAGCAGGTATGACCCAACCATTGCACCAACAGGGAATTATCGGAGGGAGAGGGCGTTTCCGGTTCTGGGGCGGTTTGCGCTTGATAGGTTTGCCATGCTGAAGGTACGGTGGTGGCAAGGGCTGCTAACGTCCCTATCCGTCCGTAGCGCAACAACTGTCGTCGATTCATCATTCTCTATTGGGATTGATGGTGAATGGTCTGTATCTTCTCGAGTGGTGATTTGCAATTGGGATTTCTGTTCCGTTCAGCCTCTATCGAAAATAGAAAAGGTCAATTGCCTGATGATTTTGAAACAGGAATAGCTTGCAAAAAATCCACTCAACAGTAAAATATTTTGCTTCAAATTTACCTAAAAAGTTGTATGTCAGGTAATTGATAAATGACACTTGCCCGAACCTACAACTCGCTTAGGAAGTTTTTGAGCATCTGTTTTCCGGTGTTTGTCAAAATGCTTTCAGGGTGAAATTGAACTCCTTCGAGTTTGGGATACTCTCGATGTCGCACGCCCATAATGGTACCATCGTCTACCCACGCGGTAATTTCTAGGGCATCGGGAAAGCCTTCTCGGTCGATCGCTAGACTATGATATCGCGTGGCGGTAAGGGGATTTTCTAAATTCCGGAAAACTCCCACACCAGTATGATGCACTTCGGAAGTCTTTCCGTGCATCAGTTCTGGGGCAGAGATAATTTTACCGCCAAAAACTTGTCCGATGCATTGATGTCCGAGGCAAACCCCTAAAATGGGTAAGGTTGAACCTAATGCCGCGATCGCCTCTAGGGAAATTCCCGCGTCTTCCGGACGCCCCGGCCCGGGAGAAATCACCAGCGCTGCTGCCCCAGAATTTCGGATTTGTTCGATGGAAAGGCGATCGTTGCGATAAACCGCAATTTCAGCAGCAACTGGCAACTCGGTTCCCAGTTCTCCAAGATACTGCACTAGATTGTAGGTAAAGCTATCGTAGTTATCGATAACAACGATCAAGGCTGATGCTCCTTTAATATGGCTAAAAAACGTTCCTCATCATTGGCCGACTCTGGTGGGTTGGGTGGGGTGGGCTTCCCCTCAGTGTTTGGCAAAAAAAATCCACCGCACCAGAACGGTCAGGACTTATTAAAATAATTTTACGCTCTTAATTATCGTTTTGGAAAATTAACTCAGAATGGGAGATGTTTTTACCTGAACTAAATCTTGCTTGCCCGGAACAAGCGCTTTCCCTTTTCCCTCCATAGAAGGCGCGCCCCGCTTCCTAATCCTACATTGTACGCCCAAAATCGCAATCCTGTCTGCTCGTGGCGATGCAGAGTTTTTTTAAGACAGGCAGAGGGCATTCAACGCTCCCCTTTGACCAATAACCAATGACAATTGACCAATGACCAATGACCAATGACAAAATCTAGGGTTCAAAGAAGAGATTGCACTCGCAACCACAAGGGAGGCAGCAGGAGACAACTGGCAATAAAAATGGCAGCGATCGCAGAAATTAGTACCGCCGCCGCCGCACAATCTTTGGCAATTTTCGCTAATTCGTGATAACTCTGCTCAACGGTTAAATCCACTACGGATTCGATCGCCGTATTCAACAGTTCCATCCCCAACACTGCACCGATGGTCAGCACAATAATGGAGATTTTTACCCCACTGAGCTCTAACCAAAATCCAAGCCCGATCGCTAAGGTTCCGATCGCAACATGGATCCGAAAGTTGCGTTGGGTGCGGAAGGCATATGAAACTCCCGCCCACGCATATTTAAAACTAATCAATAAATTGTTGGCCACCTGCCACGACAACTCGCGCTTCAATTGCATGGAGGGATGCGATCGTTTTGCAGGGGGGGTTGATTTATCTGAAGACATCGGCGAGCCATTCGACACGGAAGATTGCGGCGTCACGTTCTTGGCTTTGCCATCGGATATTTCTTTCTGATTAAATGTCATGGCAGAGATAGGGGTTGTATTCTGTCTCTCAGGCGATCCATCACCCATACTACAAGCTCGATTTGCTACAAAGCTTTTTCCGAGTTCGATTAGAGTGCAAGACCCACTGCCTGGAGTAATGTTTCTTGCTCGTTTAACATCCGGGTCAGACTCTCTTCGTCTGGATGATCCCAACCCAATAAGTGAAGCAATCCGTGCGCCGCTAGCCACGCCAGTTCCATCTGTAGTGGATGCCCCTGACTCTGAGCTTGTCGCCGCGCTGTATCTACCGAAATCATAATATCTCCTAAATACAAGGGCATTTCTTCCCCCAACAGTTCTCGAACCGGATATTCTGCTTCAGTGGCAGCAAAGGATAAAACATCGGTTGGCTTGTCCTGATGCCGGTACTGAGCGTTTAAGGCTTGGATTTCGCGATCGCCACTCAGGCGGATTGTCAGTTCGTAACCACATGCCTCTGGCAGATCCTCCTCTAGCCTTTCTAGCCAAGTCTCGAACCATTTCTCCCACACTTCAGCGGCGATCTCTTCCGCTTGGGATCCGCCTGAAACCGCATCGCTCCAATACTTATCCTGCACGCTCAGCTCGATTTCCATCATCAGAAATTAGGGTTGGTAAGGGGGAGAACGGAAACCCTCGTCATTTATGCGTAGGGAGGAGTTCTCC
>NZ_JAJENT010000645.1:0-3235 GCF_035615515.1 Phormidium sp. CCY1219 | reverse complement strand
AGCCGGTGCGTTGCGGCAGCTTGTAGATTGTCGTCTTTATTCTACATGGGTTTGAGCCGCAACGCACCCTACCGTGAGTAATTGATGATGGATAAATCAACTGGGATGACTCGATCGCTTACGATGGCTTTTTTCCTCGCTCTAGAAATGCCTACTCTCAAGATGACCAGCACCATCTTCATCAGCGACACAAGTAGTGATTCCTCTGGAAGCGTTGGGGATTGAATTGGATTTAAAAAATCAACAATTGAAGGTGTTGCCTGAAACTGCTATTGATACTTACTTGACGATTATGCAAGCAATTGTCTGAGTGGCGTGGAACGGCGATCGCTCTTCGGAGTTTGCTTAGCACTTTTAGTTTGACTATATTTAGTATAAAATTGCTTGAGAAAGCCGGAATCGGGAAGGGAAGGGAAGGGAATTGTCAATCCCACACAGAACTGTTGCGATCGCGGTTCCCTGGGAATTGCGATCGCGGTTTAAAGGAGAAAACGCTCGCTCCACTGCACTAATTGGCCAAAAAATGAGATGCTACCCTGTGGTCAATCCTGGCAATTATACCTGTTCGTTACTGATAGCGACGATAGGAGGCTATTCGTCGTCTCTTGTCAAGCTGGGCCTTTTTCGCCTCTGCCGCTTCCGAGTCAGGGGACTCCCACACTGGGGTCAGGGGATCGCGCTGGACTGCTGCGAGTCCCTGGCGGACTGCTTTTTCAATCTGAGGTTGTAACTTTTCGGCTTGTTGCTGCTGGAATTTCCATCCGCGATCGCTGGTGGCATAAAGGGCGGGCAGACGATTTAGGGCATAAGCCACCACCTGGGCGATGAGTTGCTGTGGATTGAGAGACATCAGCAGTCTCGGCGGCAATTGCCGGATCTGCCGTCGTGCTTCTTCAACCACTAGAGGTTCGATGGCATTGCGGTACAGTGGTATTGAGTTGGGGGGCATGTTTGGCATAAAATAGAATCTCCAAAGGGTTACATCTTTCCGGCAAGCGAGTTTCGCGGACAAGCATATTCTGGTGTGCTTGTGGTAATGATAACTTACCCTCTAGATGGGTGACATCTATCTAAATAGGTTTATGTGTTCACAAAATCTGGTGGCGGATTCACCCCAGGGCGATCGCGAGAGAATGGAGAATTGAGAATTACCGAGCGTCAATTCGTGCGATTCTGGGGGATTTGAGGCGTATTCCCCCGAGGGTCGGGTCGCCCCATCCTCGGGGGAAGGCTGAGCTGATGGGAGGTAGTGGGTGCCCGGGGAGGGATTGGGTTCACCTGTCAAATTGCGATCGCCCAAGCCCCCTCCCTTGGGAAATCCGATGTCAAAGTTTCGGCATTAAGCCGTGGTTGGGAGGCGCTTGCGGAGGGATTCAGCTCGTTTTTTAGCGGTTTGATTGTCCGGATCGAGCTTGAGCGCTTCTTCGTAAGCTTCCAATGCTTGAGCGGTTAATTTCTTGCGATCGTAAGCAAATGCCAAATTATTCCATGCGGTGACATATTCCGGGTAAAGCTTCAAGGCTTCCTTGTATTGCCGAACGGCGAGGTCGTACTGTTCCTGAGCCACGTAAGCATACCCGAGGCCATTATAAATCAACGCCTTGTTTTCATCTTCGATCTCCTCTTTGCATTTTAAAGCTTTTTGGAACTGGACGATCGCCTGGGTAAACAGTTTTTTATCTAAATAAATACTCCCGAGCTGGTAGTATTCTTGCGCCGTACCTTTTTCTTGACTGAGCTTTTTCTGTAACTTAGACAAGGTACTTTCCACCTTGCGGGTTTTAAACACTTGGCGCACCACCAAACCCGCCACCAGGGCGAGCAAAAAGATTAAAAAGGAGAGGTAAACCAGGGGAAGAGAGGTATTCATGGGATTAAATCTAACAAATTCGGCTAACTTTTCTGTATTTTATTATGAGATGAACTCACGTGGGTGACTCGTTCAATTTTGATTTTGGAAAGAGAGGGGGAACGGTAAGGTGTTGGGGGTTTCCAGCAGGGGTAAGCCCCAGTATTCAGCCCGTTCTTGGAGCCATCCTTCGGCTTGCCAGCGGGCGATCGCGCGATTGACGCGGGAGTGGAGTTCTTGGTACTGCAACCCTTTGGGCATCACAATGGCAAGGGGTTGAGCGGAAAAGCGCACCGGGATCTGTCGGTATTCGGGATACTGCTGCACCCACCCCGTCAGCACGGTGGCATCGGCGGCGAAAGCGCTGACGGTATTGGTTTCGAGCAGGGATAGGGCGTCTTGATAGGAGTTGACAGGCAGCAGTTTTGCCTGGGGAATTCTAAACTGCATCACGGGAAGGGTACTGGATGCGTTGAGAACGGCGATCGCTTTCCCGAATAAATCCGAGGGTTCGCGCACGGTGGGGTCGCGGGTGATGAGGGTAGCTCCGTCGAGGTAGTAGGGGAAACTAAAGTAGACGACGCGCGCTCGCGATGGCGTAGCGGTGACGCGGGCGATCGCCAGATCCACCTCACCGGAAATCACCACGGCGAGGCGATCGCGGTTTTGCACCGGTAGCAGTTCCACATCTTCGGAACTGCCCAATAACTCCTCCGCCAACCGACGAGCGATGTCGATTTCGAACCCTTGCAGGTTGCCGGTGCTGTCTGTAAATCCCAGGGGGCGGAGGTTATTTTTCACCGCTACGCGCAATTTACCGCGAGCGGCGATCGCCTCGAGTTCGGCGGCGCGAGTCTCCCCAACCCCGGAAAACAGGCAAAAGGCAAAAGAAATGAGGAAAATTCCAATCCTTTTGCCTTCTGAAGTCATCATCGGTTTATCCTTTGGCTTGATGTGCGAGTTCCATCACTTTGGAAAAGCCATCGGGGTCAAGTACCGCCATTTGCGCCAGCATCTTGCGGTTGAGATTGATATTGGCTTTTTTCAGCGAGCCAATGAGCTGACTGTAGCTCATGCCATGCTGACGGGCGGCGGCGTTAATCCGAGCGATCCACAAGCGGCGAAAATCGCGTTTGCGTTTGCGGCGATCGCGGTAGGCATTCCGCAGGGCTTTCATCACCTGTTGATTGGCACTGCGGAAGAGTTTCGAGTGAGATCCCCGATACCCTTTCGCCATTTTGAGAATTTTTTTGCGGCGTTTGCGAGCGACGTTCCCGCGTTTTACCCGTGTCATGATAACCTCCGATAAGTTTGGAAACCCCCGTGCTTTAGTCGGGGGAGGAAAAACGAACGTGCGGCTTTAGCCGCCGTCAAAACTATATTGAG
>NZ_JAJENT010000644.1:0-16648 GCF_035615515.1 Phormidium sp. CCY1219 | reverse complement strand
CTTATGATATTATACAGCACCAAGCCTTATCATGTCCAACGAATATAATTGTGGGGGAACCGTGGGTCAGTCGCTCGACTTATATCCCCACGGATAAATCCGGGGGCTTTACGCCGATTCTCGGTAAGGGGGTGTTTTCACCCCTGGGGAATTCTCCGCCTGGGCAATATTTGGGTTATTGTACGCTCCCAGGGGGTGAAAATATCCGCTCATTGCCAATCATTGATTCGCAATTTTTGTCACCCTGGGGACAAAGGAGGCAAAATTGAGAATTGAGAATTGAGAATTGAGAGTTTTTTAGATTATGGATTGTTAATTTTTAATTGAACTCGTTCCCAGGTTCAGCCGTGGCACCTTCTGCGACCCTGCGCTTCCCCAGAATCCCCAGGGTCGGTGGGCCAAATAACTGGCAGGCTTTTTGAGGGGGTTAATCAGCAAAAACGGTGTCTGGAACGGTGGCGCGATCGCGAAACTGGAGGGCACTCGATGGCAGGGGTTGTTTTTGGTTCAAGAATGCGGTGGCAACCATGAGAAAGCGGGGAGGGGTCTGGGTGGAATGCAGTTATTATATAAAGCGAATTTTTTCTTTGTGGGCTAAGGGTTACGGCGGTGATGTGAGACAGCAGCCAATCTGATTATTGAGGCGAATTTATGGCAGGAAAGGCCGGGTGAGGGAGAGGGGAGATTACCGCGCCTGCATGGCGACGATCGCCAATAAAAAGCCGGGTCAGGGCGGGCAATTTTGGCCGCAATCTTGTAGGGATGGATGGAATTTGTTTTCTCTGCGAAAACGCTTTTGAGGACTAGCTCGTTCCCGTGAGAGAGGGAAAAAGTGGAGGGATTAGCCCGGGATCCTTCCAGGGAAGGAATGCGTACGCGGCAAACCAGTCCCGGAGATAATTGCGATCGCCTGTAGGATTTCGCTACAAATTTGGGGGGGGGTTCCAGGCATGACAAATACCCCCGCGCGATCGCGGTGGCATGAGTTCGGGGGGGAGGTGAAAAACGGCGATCGCCCATCGAGAGGGTTGGGATCAACTCGCTTGTTGTTGGTTCGCCACCCATTCTAAGATTTCACTAGGCTGAACCTTGTAGGCATCGCAGATTGCCGCGAGTACCCCCGGAGAGGGCATGTGGTGGGAATTGCGATAAAGACTGTAGCCCGTATTGGGGGCAATTCCCGTATCCTTGATAAACCGGTAAACGCTCATTCCTCTAGCGTCTACAAACTCCTTGACTTTATTTTTCATTGGCATAACCCAGCACTCTTGCTCCCGAAACTCGATTGACCTGTGAATTGGTTGACCTTGATTAGAAAAAATTATCGCTATAGATTTTTTTATCCGGAATTTCCATCAGTTTGGCACGAATCAGGTCTTGACAACCTGTCAACTAGTTGATATCGTCAAACCCATGCCTGGAAGGCGATCGGGGGATATGTACAACATCATTGTACATTCTAGCACCTGGTGGCGACGGACTAGGGACGGACAAAATAAAACCCATCGCGTCACCCGGAAACGGGACTGGCGACGGGTAAACTCAAACCGCTTTTCCGTCGCCCACTGACTCTAGCGAACCACCAGAGGCATCTGAGGCAAACCGTCCGAGTACAGAAATGTAGCGGACAGTGCCACAGAAATCATTGCCGGACAAGGGGTCCGGGGAAAAATGGGCGGGGGGTTAGGAATTGACTTCGGATGAGGGGGGAGGTGGAATTTTTCCATCTTCGTTGGCTCCTTCCACGGCTTTCTCGATGATAAACGCTGCCAAATTAGCAATTGGCCTGCCTTGGCTGTCAGCCCATCGTTCGAGGGATTGATAAACCGCATCGGGAAGGGTGACGTGGACTCGCTTGCTCACTGGGTTTCTCTAGAACTTCAACAGGTTGGGGATGGCTTGCCGCCTGGATCGTGCCAACTAAAGTTGCACTTAAGTCGCGGCTGGCTACAGTATAGCATCAAAATTGTGGTAGAATAAAAAATACCCGCTCAAGCTAGCCTGACTAAACTTGAGCGGGGGCACACCAAAGGATAGAGCCTTCGATGAAAAACACCTCGCGATTAAATCAGCCATTGAGTACCCAGTTAAAGTCCCGCAATGGAGATTTAAGTACGAAACCGCCTAATTTGGCGATCGCATTGACCGCGCAAATTAGGAGACAAACTCACTGAGCGATGAAATCTAGCTTTCTAATCAGCTCGAGTTTCATCCAGTCAGCTGTCTAATCAATCTAATCAATCTATCTATATCTAATTATGACACAAACAATTGAGCAGATCCAGACCAACTCATTCGATTACGGAAATTTACCGCCCGAAGTGGTAGAAGCTGCCGAAGCCACAGCGCCCCGGATCCACAATCGATTCAAATCCGTGACTCGTCAGCAGATCGAGAACGGGTTTGACTTGATCGAGACGAAAGCGCGGCTGGGAAAAGCGCTGTTTCGGCTGTGGCTCGATCGCTATTTTGAGGGGTCGGAGTATTTGGCGCGCAATTTAATGAAAGTGGCATCATTGGTGCAGCGAATGCCGCAGCTGATGGAGCAGATGCTGGAATGGACCCCATCGGCCCTAGCGGCCCTGAGTGGGGCTTCAGATAAGCTAGCGCAAGAACTGCTCGCCCAAAGCGGCGATCGCCCCACGGCAAAAGCGGTGAAGCAACGGGTGCGCCAAGAACGCAACCCGGGCAAACCCGAGGCGAAGAAAAAAGCCGCCCGCCGGAAAACTGATGGGGAGAGCGATCGCGGATTTAGCGAAGAAGAAGTGCAAGAAAAAATTGCCGCCGCGATCGCCGAACGAGAAAAAGAACTCGAGCGATCGCGCATCGAACAAGAAAAACAAATCCAACAACACGCCGCCGAAGTTTACCAGCAAGCGCGGGATGAGGCATTATTGGCAGCGCAAGCAGAAATTGCCCAGGCGCAGGAGATGCGCGCGCAACTCGTTGCCAGCAATGCCCGCCTAGCGGAACAATTGCAAGCCAAAGAGGGCGAATTGGAACGGGTGAAGGATCTACAGCAAGAAAACGAACGCCTGTGCGATCGCGTAGCGCAGTTGGAATCCACCTTAGAACAATCCGTGGGGGAAAGTTGGCAAGGGACCTTCAACCAACAAGCGGCAAAGGTGGTGAATGAAGAACTCGAACAGGCGTATGAGCCACTGGTGGAAAAACTGGAGCAAATGACGCAACGGGTGGCGCAGCAGGAGGAGGAACTCAACCGCTACCGAGAATTAAGCGCCGCCCAGGAAGAACAACTGGTGTCGGAAGAAGCATTCGCCCTCGCCTCGGATTTTGGACAACTGGCGGAAACGTTAGAATTGCCCGGATGGAGTGGCAGGGGGTATAGAGCCTCGGATGGAATGCTTTACAAGAATTTAATTTCGGCGATCGCCCATTTTATTCGAGATTTCCAACCGGGCGGGGGCGAGTATTAAGGCACAAGGGGATAATTTGGTCCCAATTCCTCTAGCAGTGCCTTCGCTTCGTGCAAATCCCGGGGATCGAAACCCTCGGTAAACCAATTGTAAATTTCCCACAGCAGCGCCCTTGCCTGTTGCGGTTTTCCCTGTTGCTGCCACAGACGCGCCCACATGGTGGCAGGCAACTCCAACGACTTCGCCCCCTGACGGCGGGAAATCTCCAAGGCGCGAGCGAAACATGCCTCAACCCCAGACCGTTCTCCCACTTCGCCACCTTTGCGCCACAGCAATTTACCTGGAAGCTAATCCAGGGCTATACTGAAATCTCACTTTAGACTAAAAGCTATATAAATAACCGTGACGTAAAATTATACAAACAATCCGGTGGATTTCGTGCTGAAAAATCCGGGGGACTCCTCCTGCTAAGAGCGTCGCGGGACATTCCTGAATAAAACAATGGGGGTTCCCCCAGACTCGTGGACAGAGACCCTCTGCAAGGCTCTCTGTCCACATCGATCGATTGATTTGCCCGAGGGTTCAATCTTGGGATTGTGTCGGTTAATGAGAGCGCAGATGAGATTAGATAGGATGAGACACTGGCCGGATTTGTAGGTATTATAACCGGATGAGGCATCAGACCGAGGTGGGAATGGTGACAGTTTCCGGTTTTTAATATTTCTTAGCTTTTTGTAATAAAAAATAATAACAGGAGACCCCTGAGTGGGGAGAGAAGGAGGGGATGAGGGGAGAGATTTGGTCAAGGGGCGATGAAAGGAGTCGGCGATCGCCTCTACCAGCGCGCCACAGGGGGGAGTAAGTCCCTCAACCATTGCCGAGGAGGGTGGCGCGCGGCTAAACATGAGGGGGAAAAAGAGGAGGCATCTGTGCGACACCCCAATGGCAAAGCTCGAGCAAAATAACCGCTTGATTGAGTGGTAAAAAAGATAACAATTGGGGTAAACTAAAAGTCAAGCTTATGATTCCCATACACTAGCTTCCCAGGGAGAAAAAACCACAATGCAGGCGATCGCCAACTACACCATCACCGAAAAAATTCACGAAAGCCTCCATACCCTTGTTTATAGAGCTTTTCGACCGACGGATGCCACCTCTGTTATCATTAAAATTCCCAATGGAGACTATCCCACGGTTTCCGAACTGGTGCGGCTGAGAAATCAATACGCGATCGCCAAAAACATAGAGAGTCCCTTCATTGTCAAACCCTTACGCTTAGAACGCTACAATAACGGATTTGCTCTAATTTTAGAAGATTTCGGCGCGATATCGTTAAAAGATTATATTAGATTACACCCCCTTTCCATCACCGACTTTTTGAAAATTGGCATTCAAATAGCCGAGGGTTTAGAACAACTCTACCGACACCGGATTATTCATAAAGATATCAAACCGCACAATATCTTAATTCAGCCCGAAACCAAGCGGGTGAAGTTGACCGATTTTAGCATTTCGTCGTTATTGCCGAAAGAGACCCTCAGTATTGTCAATCCCACGGAATTGGAGGGGACATTAGCCTACATTTCGCCGGAACAAACCGGGCGGATGAACCGGGGCATCGATTATCGCACGGATTTCTACTCATTAGGCGTAACCTTTTACGAACTGCTAACTGAAAACTTGCCCTTTTCATGCACCGATCCGATGGAATTAGTGCATTATCATATTGCCAAACAGCCGATGCCACCGAACCTGTTAAATCCCCTGATTCCGCAAGCGATCGCCGATATCGTGATGAAATTGATGGGGAAAACTGCCGAAAGCCGATATCAAACCGCATGGGGTTTAAAATTAGATCTAGAAAAGTGCTTGCAGCAGCTAGAAACCACCGGACAGATCGAACCATTTCCCATTGCCAAAGGGGATATGGCGGCGCGATTCCAGATTCCGGAAACCCTTTACGGAAGAGAAACAGAAATCGCTCGATTGATGAACGCATTTGAGCGCGTCGCTGCAGGCACCACGGAACTGATGTTGGTGGCGGGATATTCTGGGATTGGGAAGTCTGCTTTAGTGCAGGAAGTCCACAAACCCATTGTTGCCAAACGCGGTTATTTCATTTCCGGCAAATGCGATCGCGTCAAGCGCAATGTTCCATTTGCGCCGTTTATTAAAGCGTTTCGCGATGTAATCCGACACCACATTTTAACCGAAAGCAAGCAAGCGATCGCCAATTGGAAAGAAAAACTCGCCGCCGCATTGGGAAACCAAGGGCAAGCGATCGTGGATGTGATTCCCGAAGTGGAATGGTTGCTGGGAAAACAACCCCCAGTGCCGAAATTGCCCCCGCCGAAGCGCAAAATCGATTTAATCTGGTGCTGCAAAAATTTATTCGAGTTTTTGCCAGCGCCGAACATCCGTTAGTCTTATTCATCGATGACTTGCAATGGGCCGATGGAGCTTCGTTGAAGTTGTTAGAATTGCTGTTAAGCGATCCGGAACTGAAATATCTGTTTGCAATTGGCGCATATCGGGATAACGAAGTCACCCCGGTTCACCCGTTAATGCTGAGTGTCGATCGCATCAAACAGACAGAGGCGGTGGTAAACCGGATTGAAGTACCGCCCCTGAGAAGGGAAGATTTGAATCGATTAGTTGCCGAGGCGTTAAGCTGCTCGGAAAAGCGATCGCAACCCCTCTCACAACTAGTTTTTCAGAAAACCGAAGGCAATCCTTTCTTTGCCACGCAATTTTTAAAATCGCTTTACGAAAGGGAATTACTGCAATTCGATCGCAACAGCGGGTATTGGCACTGCGATCTAACCCGAGTCAAAGCCTTAGCGGTGTCCGATAACGTGGTAGAATTCATGGCGGCGCAATTGCAGCGGTTGCCACAAACCACCCAAACGGTGTTAAAATTAGCCGCCTGTATCGGACATCAATTCGATTTAGAAACCTTGGCGATCGTCAACGAACAATCCCAGGCGGATACCTCGGCGCAATTGTGGACCGCCCTGCAATCCGGTTTGGTAATCCCCGAGAGCGAACTGTATAAGTTTTTCCAGTCTGAGGAAGAGAATGAAGCGGCGATCGGCAAAGGGTCTGCCATTCAGTATAAATTTCTCCACGATCGCGTTAGCGAAGCGGCATATTCTCTGATTCCCGATGCCGAGAAAAAAACCACCCACCTGAAACTCGGACGGCGATTGTTAAACAATACCGCCCCGGAAGAGGTGGAAGACAAAATTTTCACATTAGTCAATCAGTTAAATGTAGGCGCGGATTTAATCGAGAATCAAAGGGAAAAAACCCAATTGGCTGGCTTGAATCTGCGGGCGGGCCGCAAAGCGAAATCCGCCACAGCCTATGATAGCGCATTACAGTATTTGAATGTGGGGTTAGAACTCCTCACGACCAATAGCTGGCGCGATCGCTACGATCTGACTCTTTCCCTGCATGTGGAAGCTGCTGAAGCTGCGTATCTGAGTACCGACTTCGATCGCATGGAGGATATCGCGCACATTGTACTCGAAAACGCCACCACCCTGCTAGATCGAGTCAAGGTTTACGAAGTCAAAATCCAAGCTTACACCGCCCAAAACAAACAACTAGAAGCTCTCCAAATTACGCGCAATGTGATGCAATTGTTGGGGGTGGAGCTACCCGAACAGCCGACATTTGATGACATTCAAACCAGATTGGGGGAAACATTCGCTCATTTGAGTGGTAAGCCGGTAGCCGAATTAATCCACTTGCCGGCAATGAGCGATCCGGACAAAAAAGCGGCTATGGGAATTCTCAATACTGCGATCGCACCGGCCTATCAATCAGCGCCCTTGCTGTTACCGTTACTCGTATTTGCCGAAATTAATTTATCCCTGGATTATGGCAATACCGACGAGTCTGCTTATGCCTACGCCTGTTATGGCTTAATTCTGTGTGGCATCGTCGGCGATATCGATACCGGACATCAATTCGGTCAACTCGCATTGCAGGTATTGGAGAGATTTGAAAATCAAGAACTCAAAGCGCGGACGTTAATGGTGGTGAATAATAACGTCCGACTCTGGAAAGAGCCAATGAGCGACGCGCTAACCCCGTTAATTGCCGCTTACGAAAGTGGTTTGGAAACGGGGGATTTAGAATATGCCGCGCTTTCTGCTTATAATTACTGCATCAATTCCTATTTTGTCGGCAAGGGACTGGCGGAACTGGAAGTGGAAATGGCCTCTTATAGCGAGCTGTTGCACAAACTCAAGCAAACTACGCCGCTCAATTACCTGAAAATGTATTGGCAGGTGGTGTTAAACTTGATAGAAACTTCGCCGGAGCCGATGGTGCTTGAGGGGAAAGTGTATGACGAAGAAAAGATGCTGCCCCTGCACGAACGCGCCAGCGATCGCTACGGTCTGTGTTGTCTGTATTTGCACAAACTTATCCTCAGCTATCTCTTCCGTCACGGCGATCGCGCGGTGGAAAATGCTGCCGCCGCCTCTAATTATTTAGACGCCCTGACCGCTGTTTATCCCCTGCCCCTGTTTCATTTTTACGAGTCTCTCTCGGCATTGTTGGTGTATCCGAAGTTGTCGGCAACCGAACGAGAAGACATCCTCGCCAAGGTGGAGTCAAATCAGGAAAAAATGAAGAAATGGGCGGCATTTGCACCGGGTAATTTTCAGCATAAATACGCCCTGGTGCAAGCAGAAAAGGCGCGGGTCATGGGGCAGGTTGCAGAGGCGATTTCTGCCTACGATCGCGCCATCGTCCTCGCCCGGGAAAATGGCTACATCCAAGAAGAAGCCCTGGCTAACGAACTCGCCGGCGAATTCCATTTCGCTCGAAAAAGCCAACAGATCGCTCAGTTTTATCTCACCGATGCGTACTACGGATATGCTCGCTGGGGGGCTACCGCAAAGGTGAAGCATTTAGAAGAACAATATCCGCAGATTTTGGCAAGAATTACCCAGCGATCGCCGGTTTGCACTGCGAACACCCGCGAAACGCTCTCTACCTTTGCCACCAACACCACCACTAACACTGATGTCTGGAAGTTAGATTTAAACACGGTAATGAAAGCGTCTTTGGCCCTGTCTGAAGAACTGGTTCTCGATAAGTTTCTCCACAAGTTGATGCGGGTCATCCTAGAGAATGCTGGGGCAGAGAAAGGTTTTTTAATTGTGGAAGAAGCAGGGCAACTTCTCGTCAAAGCCGGCGGTAGTATCGAGGAAGCGGCGGTGACGATTCCCCCGGATCCGATACCGATTGAAGACGCACAGATGTTGCCCGTGGCGATCGCCAACTACGTGGCCCGCACTGGCGAAATTTTGGTGCTAAAAAATGCGGCCCGCGAGTCTATTTTTGCCACGGATGCTTATATTGCCCAGGTTCAACCACAATCGATCTTGTGTTTGCCCATCGTTCATCACGGTAAGTCAGTGGCGATTTTGTATTTAGAAAATAGTCTCAGTGACGGTGTGTTTACCCGCGATCGCTTAGAAGTGCTGCAAATGCTCTGCGCTCAAGCGGCCATTTCCCTAGAAAATGCCCTATTGTACCAGAATTTGCAACAGTCCCTCCAGGACCTCAAAGAGGCGCAACTGCAACTGGTTCAAAGCGAAAAAATGTCCACCCTGGGCCAGTTGATTGCCGGCGTCGCCCATGAAATTAACAATCCGGTGAGCTTCGTCCACGGTAATCTCGATCCGGCCCAAGAATACGTCCAGGATTTGCTCCATCATCTGCAATTGTATCGGAAATATTATCCCGAACCAATGGCGGAAATTGAGGAAGATGCAGAGGCGATCGATTTGGAATATTTGATGGAAGATTTGCCGGAGATGCTCTCTTCTATGAAATTAGGCACCGATCGCATCAGGGAAATTGTCAAATCGCTCAAGAATTTTTCTCGGAAAGATACGGCAAAATTGCAAACCGCAGACATTCATGCTGGCATTGATAGCACCCTGTTGATTTTGTCCAATCGCCTGAAAGCCAAAGGTTCTAAACCGGCGATCGCGGTGATGAAAGAGTATGGCACTCTACCCAAAGTGCAGTGCTATCCGGGCCAACTGAATCAGGTATTTATGAACTTGATTGCGAATGCGATCGATGCCCTAGAGTCCTCGGTTCCGAGTCCCAATGACAACGGACAAACCACCCATGACTACCCCCAAATGACCATTCGCATTCGCACGGAAGTAAAAGAGGATTCTGTGGCGATTTGGATTGCGGATAACGGGTGCGGGATGACGCCGACGGTGCAGGATAAACTCTTCAAAACGTTCTTTACCACGAAACCGGAAGGGAAAGGGACGGGATTGGGTTTATCGATTAGCCATCAAATTATTGTCGATCGCCATCGCGGAACATTAAGTTGTACCTCACAAGAGGGGGAAGGCACGGAATTTTGCATTGAAATTCCGATTTCACAGGACAATTCCGCCGTGGAATAAGCGGAGTATATCGCAGTGTCGGTTAGCAGTTCCCTGCTAAGTGACAAGGGCACTTATCCCGTGGAGGATTCCGTGGAGGAGTGCGATCGCGCCACTTGTTGCAAAACCCGCATCGGACCGATCTGCGTGAGATGCTGCATCTGCGCTTGGTTTCGCACGAATAGGGAGCCGGCAAATCCGAGGGCGTTCACCGAAATCGCTTCAAAACACTCTTGCGATCGCGGCACCAGCAGCATCCAGTGGCGAGTTGCCAGTAGATTGTAAGCGCCCGATTGTCGATTGTCCGGGGTTTGCGGCTCCCAACCCACGGCTTGCAATAAGCGATTATATAATTCTAACGCACTTTCGGCAGCTTGTAAAGGAGAATCTGCCGATTGGCGATCGAAGCGGGCGATCGCGTGGTGGAAGGGGAGCTGAGAACTGGTACCCACGCCCTCGGAGAAGGTGGCGCTGGCGATCGCGGTTTCGATGGGAATCTTTGGTCCTTCCCCGGTCAGCGGAATCGGAATCAGTTGCAAATGCTTGTGCGGTTGAGACGCACCGGCCAGGGTGCCCCCATTATAAAATGCCAATCCCTCGAATTCGTCCAAGCATCGCCACATGGCCGCAAAATCTTGTAAATTGAGCCAATTTTCTTGCGACTCGAATTCCCGAGTCACGAGCAACAAGTGATAGTCTACCACATTAAATTTATTTAACAAACAAACATGAGTCTCAGAGATATCGGCAACGAATAAATCTTCATCGTAAGGCAAAAACGGGTTAACCGGTTTTGCGGTTTTCGGGCGTTGTTTTTCTTGCTGTTGCTTGGCTTTGTCCTTGCGGGCCAGGTTGGATAAACTGCGAACCAAAAAGCGAATGCCCCGGTCTTCTACAAACTGGGAATCCGTGGGAATCGACTGCAATGCGCCGCATTCTAGGGCCTGTTGGGTGCGTTCCGTTACCTTGACCCAGAGGGTACCGGGTTCGAGGGTGAGGGATTCGGGGGAAGTGGGGTTCGTCTCTGGCATAGTTACAATCCGGCATCACACAAGGGGGGAGATGAACGGGAATCTGAGGGATTTAAAAGTTGGAAGTATTTTATCAGTTGGCGGCGGTCGATGCAACCGGGGAGTGCATGGAGAAATGATTGTTGCCCGCTGTTGATTGGCATTCCACCGGCCATGAGATGAGTGGGGTATTGAGCAAACCGAAGCGCAAAAAAAGAGCGATCGCGCGATCGCTCTTTTGTGATTATCCGGGGGGGGTCAGACGCGCTTACAAGATGCCGTCTTTTTGCCCCATCGAGACCATCAGGTCGAGGATGCGGCAAGAGTAGCCCCATTCGTTGTCGTACCAGGACACCACTTTAAAGAAATTGGAATTGAGTTCCATGCCCGCACCGGCATCGAAGATGCTGGAATGGGCGTCGCCTACGAAGTCGCTGGAAACCACCGGTTCTTCGGTATAACCGAGGACGCCTTTGAGTTCGCCTTCGGAGGCTTTTTTCATCGCGGCGCAGATTTCTTTGTAGCTGGCGGCTTTATCGGTGCGGAAGGTGAGGTCTACCACGGACACATCTGGGGTGGGAACCCGGAATGCCATGCCGGTGAGTTTGCCTTTCAATTCGGGCAAGACCAAGGTCACCGCTTTTGCCGCACCGGTGGAGGCGGGGATGATGTTTTGCGGTGCGCCGCGTCCGCCGCGCAGGTCTTTTTTGCTCGGACCGTCCACGGTGGGTTGGGTGGCGGTCATGGCGTGAACGGTGGTCATCAAACCTTCACTGAAACCGAAGTTGTCGTTAATGACTTTTGCCACCGGGGCGAGACAGTTGGTGGTGCAACTGGCGTTGGACACCACAAAATGGGATTTGGGATCGAAGGTGTCGTGGTTGACGCCCACGAGGAAGGTGGGGACTTTTTCCGGGTCTTTGGTGGGGGCGGAGATGATGACCCGCTTGGCTCCCCCTTTCAGGTGGAGGGAGGCTTTGTCAAAGGTGGTAAACAATCCGGTGGATTCCACCACGTAATCTGCACCGTACTTGCTCCAAGGCAGTTCGGAGGGGTCTTTGATGGCGGTACAGGGAATGGTTTTGCCATCGACCACGATCGCGTTTTCTGTGGCGCTGACTTCACCAGAGTATTTGCCCTGGGTGGAGTCGTATTTGAGTAAATAGGCGAGGTTCTCGGGGGGAACGAGGTCGTTAATGCCGACAAATTCGATGTTGGGGTTGTTCAGTCCGGCCCGGAAGACTAAGCGTCCGATGCGACCAAATCCATTGATGCCTACTTTAATGGCTGCCATAGGTTAATCTCCTGTTCGCAAATATGACTCAATTTACAATCTTGGCGGGGAGGCGATCGCACCGCCAAAATCGCTCAAAGTCTTATCTGATAAAGCTTACAAGTATTTTAGTCTCTAAAAACGGTCTTTATAAAAGTTTTAGACATTCGAGAAAGGGGGGGGTCATTGGTCATTGGTTATTGGTCATTGGTTATTGGTTATTGCTCATAACGGAGGAAGGGGGAAGGATGAATCACGCAGAATTGAGAATTGAGCGATATTTCTAAGAATTGAGAAGTTGTCTGGGATTGAGGGTCAATTCTCGGGGGGATGTATTTCACCCTTCACACTTTACCCTTCACACTTGAGGCTTCACAGTTGAGCCGTCACATTGAACCCTTTACAGGGGTTCAGAAGCGCTAGACGCTAGTCAAGATGCGGGCCGGCGTCGATAATTTCCGGGCGGGCATTGGTATAGCGTTTGAAGTTTTCGACGAAGAGGCGGGCGAGTTCTTTTGCTTGGCGATCGTAGGCTGATTTGTCGCTCCAGGTATTGCGAGGATCGAGGATCTCGCTGGAGACGCCGGGAACGGATTCAGGCATCAAAATCTTGAAGACCGGATGGGGATGGAAGGTGACGTGGTTGAGATCGCCGTTGAGGGCGGCGCTGAGCATGGCGCGAGTGTTTTTGATGGAAATGCGCTTGCCGACGCCGTAGGGACCTCCGGTCCAGCCGGTATTGATCAGGTAAACTGAGGCGGTGGAATTATGCTTGAGGAGGCGTTCTCCGAGCATTTCGGCATAGACGGTGGCGGAGAGGGGAAGGAAGGGTTTGCCGAAGCAAGAGGAGAAGGTGGCTTCCGGTTCGGTGATGCCGCGTTCGGTACCGGCCAGTTTGCTGGTGTATCCGGACATGAAGTAGTACATGGCCTGCCGGTTGGTGAGTTTGGCGATCGGGGGCAAGACGCCAAAGGCATCGGCGGAGAGGAAAATCACGGCATTGGGATGACCGCCGACGCTGGGGAGGACTACATTGGGAATATAGTGGATCGGATAGCCCACCCGGGTATTTTGGGTTAAGCTGCCATCGTCGTAGTCGGGATGACGTTCGTCGCCAGAGAGGACGATGTTTTCCATCAAGGCACCAAATTTAATGGCATCCCAGATTTGCGGTTCGTTTTCTTTGGAGAGGCGAATGGTTTTGGCGTAGCATCCGCCTTCAAAGTTGAAGATGCCATCGTCTGACCATCCGTGTTCGTCATCTCCGATCAAGCGGCGAGTGGGATCGGCAGAAAGGGTGGTTTTCCCGGTACCGGACAGACCGAAGAACAAGGCGGTGTTGCCTTGGTCGTCCATGTTGGCGGAACAGTGCATGGGCAGCACGTTGCGCTTGGTCATAAAGTAGTTCATCAAGGAGAAGACGGATTTTTTGATTTCGCCGGCGTAGCGAGAACCGCCGATGATGACGAGTTTTTTGGCAAAATGGACGACGATAAAGGCTTCGGAGTTGATGCCGTTAATTTCGGGGTCTCCTTCTAAACCGGGAACGGCAATCACGGTGAAATCGGCTTGATGGGTGGCGAGTTCTTCTGGGTTGGGTCGGATGAAGAGTTGATGGGAGAAGAGGTTTTGGCAGGCGAATTCGTTAATGATGCGAACGCCGACTCTGTATTTGGGATCGGCTCCGACATAGCCATCAAAGATGTAGAGGTCGCGTCCTTGGACGTAGGAGAGGACTTGTCGGTATAGGCGATCGAATTTTTCTTCGGAAATCGGAACGTTGGTTTTGCTCCAGTGGACTTCGTTGTGACTGGCTGGCTCATCGACGATAAATTTGTCGTTAGGGGAGCGTCCGGTATATTTCCCCGTTTTGATACACAGTGCCCCATTGTCGGCTAGCACTCCTTCGGCTCGTGCCAGGGCGTGTTCTACCAGTTTCGGTACGGATAAGTTGCGGTAGACGTTGCCGATATTTTTCATGCCCCAGTGTTCTAACCCAAATGTGCGGGTGGTGGGGGCGCGATCGTTGCTGACGTTCTCTTTCATCGTGGCCAAAGCTTCATTGTTGGCGAGGGTGTTTTTGATTAGTTTACTCACTGATACATCCTGATATACGTTACGATACACGGGATTTGCATTTTCCGTCGGTTGCGATTCTACTCGGTTATAACTATTCGTACTCATCACATGCTCCTTACGGTTAGATAGGATTACGAGTTCTTTTCTTTTTTAGTGGGAGTGCCAACTTTGGCGAGTTCTCGATTCTCTCGGGAAGCTGGCGATCGCGATCGCCAGCTTCTCCTTCGCTTCGCTATCTCTAGCAATGTTTTGGCTGGTAATCTCTCCAGAGCCACCTAGTGGATTGGACTCTGTATTGGGTTTTGGCTGAAGTGGCCGTCAAAGCGACCTCGGGTTTTGGATGTTTTCCTCTTGCTTGCTGGTGGGTGCCTGGTTTTGGCGAGTGCCGCTACACCGGGGAAAATTTGAGTTGGACTGGGTTGGGTACGGGGCGAGCAGCTAGTAGAAAGCGAAACGGTTTGGTTTGGTTGGGTATAATTCGACACTTTTTTCGCTTTCAAGTTTATCTTATCTGACTTTTCCCAAAAAATAAATTACAAAATATTACGAATCTATCTCGAAAGAGGAGGGCAGACACTCCCCTGGTATGTTATCCTCGGTAAGGGAACCCCCTCAAAAAGCCTCTGTGCTTTGATTTCCGGGTCAGAGGGGTGGTGAATTTTTACCGAATTTTTGCCTAAAATCTTGCTGATTTTCCTGCCAAATAACAAGCTTTCATAACATTCTTTACATAACTTCAAAAAAACCGGAAGAATGCCTTTTGTTTTTTGATAAAATGGACGGTTTGAACTGTTGGAGAAAGGCCACAGATGAGGCAAAAAATTAGGAAAGGAACGCGGAAGAGGAGGGAGTTGGGGTGGCGATCGCCCCTCGGGTGGGGCTTGTTTTTCCCGGCAGTTTGCTTCCTATAAAATAGAAGCGCCTACCGCCCGAATCCTCGAGACCCTCTTTTCCCCTCCCGAAATCCATGCCTTTCCCCCACCCCACGCCAGCACCCTGCCAGACCTCTCGCAAATGCCGAAAGCCGAATTCCACCTTCACCTAGAAGGTGCGGCACCCTGACCCTGCATTCGAGAGGCACTGCAGCGCCATCACGGGATAACTTTACCGAGGATTCGGGAGTTCTACGCCCCCGAGTTGCGATTTGCCAATTTTGCCTAGTTTGTCGGATGCTTTCGCGACTACATCTATCCCTGGATCCAGACGGAACGCGGATATGGGGAACTTATGGAAGCGGTGGTGGATTCCCTGATGGACCAGCGGATCCGCTATGGGGAACTGATGGTCAATGTCATCACCATTGAAAAACTCAATCTAAATTTAGAAAAGGTTTTGGAATTACTCGAAGCTGGGATAGCCCGAGGGGGCGATCGCGCGACGACGATCCGCCTTATCGCCGGCATCTCCCGGGAGTATGGATCTCAGTTCGCTGTGCGCGCTGTGGCGCGAGTGGTGAATTCCCCGATGATTGCGGAAGTGGACCATTCGGGGGCACAAACTCGCCACACGGATGGCGATCGCTTCCGCGACGCCTTCACCCTCCCCCGAGACGCCGGCAAGAAAATTAAAGCGATCTGCCGACGAAATGGACGGACCGGAGAGGATCCGTGCCGCTGTGGAAGCACTCGGCGTCTCCCACATCGGTCACGGCACCTGTGCCATTCACGATCTGCAAGTGGTGAATCTCTTAGTGCGTCACCAGGTTGTGGTAGAAATCGGTCCGAGTTCTAGCGAACGATTGCGAAATGTCCCCAGTTCTCAAGCACACCTCCGAAGTGGATCTCGACGCCGCTGGGGTTCGTCTCTGCATGACCCGCTTAATGGGCGATCGCGGCGTGTCGGTAGATGACTTGGCCCGCTGGAGTGCGAATAATGCATTAGACAATGCGTTAATTGACCCCCAGAGGCGAACGGAGTGGTTAACCGAACTGGAAACGTGGCGACAGGCAAGCAACGGCCCCGAGAATTGTCATGGAAATCACACAAAAGGAGAGGAAGTGTAACCGATTCCGGGTTAAGGACCCCAGTTGCCCCGGCACCGATTCTCCATTCCTCTCCCTCCGTTCTCCTTATATAAGGCATTTCAATGCATTAATCGCCCTCGGTCTCGGAGGCCCTCCCCTACGGTTCGGAATGACGGCCAACAATAAAACGCCAACAAGTGAGTGCTGGTGCAGATAAATCGTTGTAGTTGCAGATTGCCAAATCCTGCTAGAGAAGTCGCAGAAGACATTCCGGCGAGCTGGCGAGGATTTTGCCAGATAAAGTGGGACCCCAAAGGAGAAGCGATCCCCACGAAAACGAAGACGGTAAATCTTAAGAAAATCAAAAATTCAACCGAAATCGGAAGAACCAGTTGTAAGATAAATGGCAGTCAGAGCGAAAAAGCAATAAAAGAGCTATAGTCAGGAACCCCATCCCTAAAGGGAGGGGCTTGGTAAGACTTTATTTTCCCAAGCTCACCTGACCAGAAGACCA
>NZ_JAJENT010000643.1:0-11494 GCF_035615515.1 Phormidium sp. CCY1219 | reverse complement strand
TCCTAGGGGCGAAAGCAATTCCTCTAAATACTGCTTGGCAAATTGGTCGTGGGCGGTTCTAGTCATTTTATGAATCCTTCCAAGGTCGCATCTAAACTCACTGGTGTACGATCGCCGGCTGCATATCGGTCTTTATACAGCATCTGGCTGGCAAAAGTATGCTGGTTAAAAAGTCCGCTTTCGGGAAGCTAAGCCGCAACTTCTATTCGCCCGGTCTTTCTAAATTCCATGACTTTTACCAATCACCCAACTGCGGCGGAAAAACCGGGCTAACGCCGGTTCTTCTAACGCCAAATAGATGGGACGTCCGTGAGGACAAGTGCGAGGGGTGCGGGTGCGTTGCCAGCGGTCTAAAATATCCTGCATCTGCGGGACGCTGAGGGGGGTGCCGTTGCGGATGGCGGTGCGACAAGCGATCGCAACCTGTGCGGTTTGCAAGTCGCCGCCCAAACTAATTTCTACCAAAGCGTCAGCACAATCGTCGCGTTCTACCAGCGGTTTGGGGGCGCTGCGAATCGCCCACAACTCGGTGCCAAAGGGGCTGACTTCCAGGCCGATTTCTTCCAGGCACTCGATTTGCGTGGGTTTGAGATTACCGATCGCCACGGGGGATTTGAGGGGGACGATTTCCCAGCGATCGCACAGGTCCTCGTATAAAATTCGCTCGTGGGCGATATGCTGCTCGACCAACCACAAGCCCCCGGGATGTTCCGCCACAATATAGGTTTGGTTCACTTGTGCGACCGCGCGCAGGGGGATGAGGGGATGCGCTTCGCTTTCCCGGGTTCGCTCGGGTTCGCTTCCGGGGGTGGGAGAAACGTGATAGCTTCCCGTGGGTTCTGCAGCTTTCAGTAACTTGTTGACACGCTCTTGTGCGATATCGGGTGTAGCTTCCGGGTTGAGGCGCAAGGCTTGCCCGATCGCCTCACTCACTCGGTTTTGCCATTCCCCCATGTTTTTCAGATAAATCTCTGCTTTGGCGGGGTGGCGGTTCCAGTCGATTTGGTCTGCTGTCAGTCGCAGGTGAAGGAAGCAAATCGGATAGCGATCGCGCGGTAAGGTGCGCGCAAATCCGGCAACGATGGTTTGCTCCAATTCCGGCGATCGCACCAAGCGCCCGTTAACCGCTACCTTGACCCAATCTGACCGACGGCGATGACAGCGATCGGGCAACCCCAACACCACCTGGATCTGCTGCTCGCCCTCTACCTCTAATTTTAACTGTGCCAAATCCTCGCGCGCGATCGTGCGGAGAATCTGTGGTAAAATGTTTTGTGCGGTTTGTCCGGGATTAATCCGAAACCAGGAGCGATCGTTGTGTTCTACCTGCCAGTGAACCAGGGGATGGCACAAGGCGATGTGCTGAATGGTTTGTTGCACGGTTTTTAACTGTTGCGATCGCGAAGGCAAGCTCTGCCGTCGCGGTTTCCAGCGCTCGAACAAATCCGACACGGTGACGATGGTTCCGGGTGCGATCGCCGTGGGTTCTATCTCCACCGCCTCTCCCTGGGCATTATACAGCACCCGCCACCCTTCTCCTCCAGCAGTGCGGCTGAAAATTTCCAGGCTTGACAAATGCGCCAAACTATGCAATGCTTCCCCGCGAAATCCCAAACTGGTAATTTTCCACAAGTCCTCCACCTGGTGGATTTTGCTGGTACTGTGGGCGGTGGCGGCAAGTTTCAAGTTCTGCAAATCCATGCCGCAACCATTGTCCGCTACCCGCACTCGCCACAATTCGGGCCACAAGGAAATGGCAATCCGCGTCGCCCCGGCATCTAGGGCATTTTCCAGCAATTCTCGCAAAACCGCTGCTAGAGAGTCGATGGTCTCTCCGGCGGCGATCGAATACACCACCTCGGCGGGTAACGTTTGGATGCTGTTTGACATCGCGCCCATCCCGGAACCGGAATTTTCTTCTAAAGTCGCTGGTTTCACTTGGCTGGTTCGGCATTCCCCGGCAAAACAGAAGTCTTATTTTATCAAGAAATGAGGACAAATGCAAAGCCAATCTCCACAGATGCGCGGCGTGGAAAGAGCAGCAGATTAGCGATACCAGGGTTTAGCGACTCGATTTTTTCCCTCACGTTTCGTGGTTATGAGACACTAATCGCGCCACTTGCGATGCTTTCTTGATGATGATGCAATGTTCTGGCGCGATCGCCACTACCGAGGGATAATTATCCGCCGCTAGCTGACCTTTCCCCCGGGTGATTTCAATCCCTAATTCGGAATTCTCTTTGAGTATCAACGGCTCTTTTTCGTCCGTAGAATTATTAAACGCCACACCGATTCCCGCTGAAAAACAGCTCCTCGTTACCGCTCTATAATATCCCGTAGACCCGAAGGGAGTAGCCACGACTACACCATCTCCGATGGCGGTTTCTACTTCTTTTCCATCCACCATCGTTTTAAATCGAATCGCACGAGTGGGGTTTTCATTCCTTAGCACAATGTCATTAACCGCCAAGAAACTTCCCCCGGAATAAATCGCTTCCAGTTTGATAATTTCTTTGATTCTCCCCCGACCGGATTTCAGCATTTCCAGCATCTCATCCAGGGATTCGTTATGGCACTTGTAGCAAATCAGACTGTCTCTCACCAGTAACTTCGGAATTCCAGGCAGTTGTCGTTCTGCTTCTAGATAGGTTCCATCTCCACCCACGGTAATCGCAAAGTCAGGATTTTCGCAGGAATATTCAAACCCCTGCTTCTCCACAAGCGCCTTCACTGAGTCGCATTTATCGCGATTTTTGGCATAAACGAAAAATGTCTTTAGCTCCATCGTAGCGTTCCTGCATTGACTGACTGCTTCGCTTTCATTTTGCCATAGTTTCTCCCGGAATGACTACGATCGCCCATTCAGTTTGTGGCACTCGGCTCATTATTTTCTTTGTCGGCTAAACCTGATGGCCAAGCGATCGCCACCCCCGCGAACCCTTTGATTTCTATACTCAACGATTTGGTGTTTTATATACTTAATCGGCGTTCGAGATCCACGGTCTGCATGTGTACGGCATACCCTGTCCTTACGGGAGATTTGCGATTGTTATTTTTGTCACGAGTACATAGCATAAAGCACGATCTAAAACATAGGGGCGCGGCACTGCTATGTTTTTCAACCTATTTGTATAAAATATTGGTGCCCTCTCTCCCTCGGATCGAGGGTCAGTGTCCGGAGGAGAATGGTACAGTTACCCCGAGGATGAGAGGGCGATCGCACCCAGCCTTTGATGCGATAAAACTGCATCCAAATCGAATTGATTTTTCGGTTTCTAATTTATCCAAAATATAAAACCGCTCGAAAATAGCGCCTGTAGGTGGATTGAGTTTGTTGACTCCACCCTTTCAGCGTGCGTATCCTTCTACTTTTACCACAAATTACTCCAAATGTCAACCCTTTGGGAAAAAATTATCAACTTTTATCAACCTTTGCCGTGACGGGGAAAAAAATCGCGATTTAGCGGCAAAGCTATCAACTTTTATCAACTTTTCTATATTTACACTGGAGAGAAACCCTAGCCATACTAGATACAGAACCGGGAAAAACAGGTTGCCCCTTTCGGGACATGATGTTTCCCCCGGCCCTTGAAATTAGGAGTTTACCATGACCTCTTTCTCTTTTGCTACCGCAAGTGCTGCTGTAGTAGTTGCGATCGCCACCGTGGGTATTGCCCCAGCTACCGCCAGCACCCTCTCCTTCGATTACGATGGAACCATTGATATCAGCGCTGAACTGAGTTTTTTTGCTAACCAGTTACTCGGAGAAAATGCCAGCACTGTGGAACAGGCGCTCAACTTTTCAGACAGCTTTGCGGGCACTTTCGACGTATCAGATGACCCGAATCAATATCTGGATGGAGATATTAATATCGAGTATGATTTCTTCAGCGATTTAACGGGTTTCGATTGGTCGGATTTAGGAATTACGGGTATCGAGGATATGCTCGATTTGAATTTTAGCGGCACAGGGTCGTTGTGGTCAGAAACCGCCAATGCTTCCACCGACTTTGACTTTGCTTATGATAGCGCCATTGAGTCGATTGTGATTACGGGGTACGATACCGATATTGTCGAATATTGTTCCACTGGATATTGCACAACCGAAGCATCGGGAGAATTCGATTTGTTTACCACCATATTCGAGTCAGAAACCGCCTTGGTGAATGGGGACGTGAATTTGGTGCTCTCCACCGAACCGGAATCGATGTCTGAAACCGAACCCACATCAATTCCAGAACCGACTCCTTGGCTGGGTTTAGTGGGAATTGGTGCTTGGATGCTGAAGAAAAAAACCGCCCCACAACACTGCGCTTAAATGCTTTGGTTTTCATAATCCTGCCTCGAGGGATTACTAGCAAACGCGAGGTAAAAATCAGAGTCAATCAACTGGGTTGGGGAGCGATCGCAACTCTGCGCACCGCCTATTTTTGTGGCAAATCTGCTGGCGTTTTAGGAAGTGACGGATTCGAGGCGATCGCGAAAATATTGCCGATACAACTCGCAACTCACCGTCACGCGATCGCCCTTTAAATTCACCAATCCCATGCTGTGCAATTTAAACCCTTCAACCTGTCCCATTTGCACCGATTCGGTGGACGAGATGGACTTTTGAAATGCCGAAGCCAAAGCGGGATGCTGTTGCAAACTTCGCAAATGTCGGTGCAAGTGGTCGCCATAAATTCCCGCATCGGTTGCCGCATTTTCCATCAAAGATTCCCAGGAAATATCTTGGTTTGCCAAATGATATAATGCCAGTCGAACCAAATAGGGATGACCCCCAATCAGTTCCCTTAACTGACGCAATTGCTCCGCATTCGGGTTGAGCTGATGGCGTCGAACCAATTCCGCCACTTGCTCTGAAGTAAATGGCTGCAATTCGATAGGCAACCCCACATTTAAAGGCGATTGATTGATATCCAAAGGAATATATATTTCCGTAGAATGAACCATGATTAAGCGCAACTTTTGCCAAGTAGAGTTAGTTTTGGTGCGTTCGTGCCAAAAGCGCAGTAAGGTAAAAAATTCTTCGGCAATTTGAGGGCGATCGATAATTTCATTTACCTCCTCTAACGCCAAAACCAAGCACCCCTCCAGTTGCTCCAGGATATAGCCTTCGATGTAGAGAGTACAGCTCATTTTGGTGCCCAAGTCTTCATCCCAATAGTCATCCAGATGAGGCGGAAAACCCAATTGTTGCGCTAAATTGGCGCAGAACCACCGCAATAATCGATTTAAGTCACTCAATAAGCTTTCTTCCACTTGCTGAAAGTGCAGCAATCCACTTTGACAGCCGCATTCCCGGGCGCGCGCTAAAATGCGATTCATTAAAGAACTTTTCCCCATTTGTCTGGGCGCTTTGATGCGAATAAATGCGCCGGGGCGGACGATTTCTTGATAGCATCGCTGTTCGTGAGGTACTCGTTCGATATAAAATTGAGAATCTAAAGGAACGCTATCTTGCGGGAGTTCTAAGGCGATCGCCGTTGTCGGTAGCCTGCATTTTCCCGGGGTCGCCTCCAGTGACGAAACGGGCATTTTTGCCTTTTCCATCCCCTTATTTTCCCTCAAGCTGGTTGTCGGCGGAATTTTCGCCACATTTTCCGCCAAAATCCGCCGTTCTATCGTGGCGCGAACGTTACTTTTCGTCACTTTTTCCCCAAACGCTTGGGAGAGAAGTTTCCACAACTTCGGTCCGACCCCTTGTTTGATATAATTGCTCGAGTAGCCGTATTCCGCCGCAATTTCATCATAGGTTTTTTTCGTCCCTTGCAAAGATTCGCTCAAAATCGTCCGCTGCAAATCGCTGAAATGCTCTCCGGTGTTGTCATAAACCACGGTTTCCACAAATCTTAAGTATTCGTTAACATCGCTCATCGCTTTATCCTTTTATGGTAATCTAAGATAGCGTCTCGAACGCGAACCCGAGTCCGACCCGGATCCGGGGCGCGGGTTCCTTTCGCCCGGTGAAGAATTGTCCCCAAAGGTAAGGCAAAGCATTGTAACATAAAGTAGCAAAAATTACCCCTGCCAAGCATTCCGTTCCGGTGATGTTTTATGATTTATCAAGTCGGCGGTAGTCTGATTGCAGATGCGCCGAGTTATGTGGAAAGAGAAGCCGACGCGCAACTTTATGAAGCCTTAAAGCAGGGCGAATTTTGTTATGTGCTCAATTCGCGACAAATGGGAAAATCTTCTTTGCTGGTGCGAACCAAAAATCGCCTAGAAAAAGAAGGGGTTCTCTGTAGCGCCATCGACTTAACGGGAATGGGTAGCGAAACTGTCACCCAAGAACAATGGTACAAAGGGGTGGTGTCTCAGCTTTGGTTGGGGTTTAAACTGTTGGGGAAAGTGAAGGTGAAGCCTTGGTGGCGCGATCGCCAAGATTTGCCCATCGTGCAACGACTGAACCAGTTTATCCGCGAGGTGCTGCTGGTGGAGTTTCCCACCCAACCCTTGGTGATTTTTATCGATGAAATCGATAGCATTTTAAGTTTACCCTTTTCTGCGGATGATTTCTTTGCCCTAATTCGATATTGTTACAATCAGCGCGCCATCGATGCGGAGTATCGGCGGATTACCTTTGCGATTTTTGGCGTCGCTACCCCCTCGGATTTAATTCGCGATAAAAAGCGCACGCCGTTTAATATTGGCAAAGCAATCCCCCTCCAGGGATTTACCTTAGCCGAAGCGCAACCTTTGGCCAAAGGATTAGCCGATCGCCGCCCGCAGCCGAACCGGGTTTTACAGGATATTTTAACCTGGACCGGCGGACAACCTTTTTTAACCCAAAAAATCTGCCAGTTAGTGGCACAATCCCCGCCAGAAGACTCGGTAGAAACTATCGTGCGATCGCGCATTATTCAGGGATGGGAATCCCAAGACGAACCGGAACATCTGCGAACCATCAGCAATCGGATTTTAAACAGCGATCGCCTCGCCAGCAGACTGCTGGGAATCTATCAACAAATACTCTGCAAAAACCAAGTACCCACCGATGACAGTCGCGAACAAATCGAATTGCTCCTCTCCGGTTTAGTCGTCAGCACAGGCGCAACCTTACAAGTCAAAAATCCCATTTATCAAGCTATCTTTAACCAACGATGGGTCGCCCAACACCTGGAAAATCTGCGCCCCTACGCCTCACAATTTAACCGTTGGGTGGCTTCGCAACAGCAAGATGAATCCTATTTGCTGCGCGACTTGGCCTTACAACAAGCCCTGGCTTGGTCGGAAAACAAACAACTAAGCGATTTGGATTATCGGTTTCTCAGTGCCAGTCAGGAACTCGCCAAACGAGAAATAGAAAGCGATTTAGCGCTCGAAAAACTGGAACGAGAAAAAGCACAATTTGCCCTACAAGCCGCCGATCGCGCTTATCCCATTTTAGCCCAAGCTCGCCAAAAAGCCAAAGACCGCGCCAAAGACCTCCGCCTCGGCAAATCGTGGATTTTTGCCATTGCTGTTATCGTTACCACGGGCATGTTTCTCCTGCGCTGGAGTGGATTATTGCAAAGCATGGAATGGGCCAGTTTGGATTGGTTTTTCCAACACCGCCCCCGAGAATCAGTTGACGATCGCATTGCCATCATTACTATCGACGAAACCGATTTGCAGCAACTCGGTCAGTATCCCCTCACCGATGGCAGTTTAACCCAGGTTATTGGCGAAATCAAAGCACAACAACCCAGAGCGATCGGATTGGATATCTATCGCGACTTACCCGTAGAACCCGGATATCAAGAGTTGGTCGAACTGTTTGAAACCACACCCAATTTAATCGGCATTGAAAAAGTCGTGGGCAGTCGGGTTGCGCCGCCGCCAATCTTAGCCGATTTAGGTCAAGTTGGATTTGCCGATCAAGTATTAGATGGGGATGGAAAAGTGCGCCGCGCTTTGCTATCAGTGCGCCGTAACAAATCGGAACTAAAACTCAGTTTTGCCCTGAAATTGGCGCTCAAATATTTAGCGGCAGAAGGCATTGAACCCCAAGCCCGAGGCAACAGTAAAATGCAACTTGGAAACGCCCTATTAATTCCGTTTGTGGCGAATGATGGGGGCTACCTGCGTGCTGAGGCGGGAGGCTATCAATTATTACTCAATTTTCGCGGGAGTGCAGGGCAATTTAACACTTTTTCCTTGATGGATGTATTGGAAAAGCGAATTCCCCCCGCCGCCTTGCGCGATCGCGTGGTGTTAATCGGCGCAACTGCAGAAAGCATTAATGACTTATTCCAAACTCCCTATAGCAGTGGGGCGATCGGCACTCCCGATCGCATGGCTGGGGTAACGATTCACGCCAATATTGTCAGCCAATTGTTGAGTGCGGCGATTGAAGGCAGACCCCTGTTGCGCGGCTGGTCAGAACTGATAGAATGGCTGTGGATTTTTCTGTGGTCTGGCGTCGGGGCGGCGATGGCTTGGCAATTGAAAGCGCCAAAATGGATTGCTCTGGGAAGCGCGATCGCCGGGAGTGGATTGTTTGCGATCGCCTATCTGGCGTTTTTGCAAGGATGGTGGATTCCGCTGGTACCGGCGATCGGTGGATTTCTCGCCGCCGCAATCGTCACCCCGATGGCGATCGCGCGCCGCCAGGACAAAATTCAACTCCATCAAACCGTATATTTCCTGATAGCAATGGCCCGGGAAGAACCCGCCGCCGGACAAATTGCCATCGAATATCTCAAGCAAAGTGAAACGCCGGAAAATCGCTTGGCGATCGGGCAAATTTTGCAGGAAGAACATCCGCAATAAATCAAACGGCGATCGCGAAATAGGGCGATCGACAGTTGCTCTACACAGCAGCAATCCGGTAGACATTGCCCACCCGATCCAAACTTGGTAGCGCCACTGGGGTGGGAGACGCTTTCGCCGCCCCTCGCCGGAACCCGCGCGTTTTTTTCGCAGTGGCTCAAATTGCAAAAATTCGCTACAATCGAGATAAAGGATTAGCCTATAGAAAATTCTCGTCCCTTAGCCGTTTGGTTAGATACACAAATGCTTAAAACCACCTTAATCGCTGCCACAGTTATCCTCGGATCCCTTTATATTGGCTTCGGAGACCAAATTGAGTTTCTCCCAGAAAACATGCAAACCGCCAGTTATAACACCCGCACGGGGCTGACGAACTTTGCCCAAGGACTGGTACCCGGTTGGGTCTCGAACACGAAAGAGAAGCCCGATATGTTCGAGCGCACCAACGAGCAACTCGAACAAGAGGAGCAAGACGCAGAATAATTGCGGGTTCGTACTGTTGCGCCCTACCGAACATCTGTGAGTGAAAAAATCCCGCAGATGTTCGGCTATTTTTAGTGGAATTGAAGACAAAAAAGCGCGTTATCTATTTCTTCTTCAACCAGCTAAACATGGCGCGCAAATCTTTGCCCACTTCCTCGATGGGATGTTCCGCTTCTTGACGGCGCATTGCAGTAAATCCGGGTTTGCCGGCTTGATTTTCCAGGACAAAATCGCGAGCAAATTGACCGGATTGAATTTCCGAGAGAATTTTCCGCATTTCGGTACGGGTTTGGTCGGTGACGATGCGCGGACCGCGAGTATAGTCTCCATATTCGGCAGTATTGGAGATGCTATCGCGCATGTTGGCCAAACCGCCTTCCACGACTAAATCGACGATGAGTTTGACTTCATGGAGGCATTCAAAATAAGCCAATTCCGGTTGATAGCCGGCCTCTACGAGGGTTTCAAATCCGGCTTTAATTAAAGCACTTAAACCACCACAGAGAACCACCTGTTCGCCAAACAAATCGGTTTCGGTTTCTTCGCGGAAAGAGGTTTCCAGGATTCCCGCGCGCGTCCCGCCGATGCCTTTCGCGTATGCCATTGCCCGATCGCGCGCTTGACCGGTGGCATCTTGATACACCGCAAACAAACAGGGCACCCCTTCTCCTTGTTCGTAAGTCCGGCGCACCAAATGTCCCGGTCCTTTCGGCGCAATCATTACCACATCCACGGTTTCTGGGGGTACCACTTGGCCGAAATGAATGTTAAAACCGTGGGCAAAAGACAACACTTTGCCGTCGGTTAAATGGGGTTCGATTTCGTTTTTATAGACGGTTTTTTGGACTTCATCCGGCAAGAGAATCATAATCCAATCCGCCGCTTTTGCCGCATCGGCGACGCTATGCACGGTCAAACCCGCATCTTTTGCTTTAGCGGCGGATTTACTGCCGGGATACAGCCCGACAATGACGTTTATGCCACTTTCTTTCAGATTGAGAGCGTGGGCATGACCTTGGGAACCGTAGCCGATAATCGCCACAGTTTTGCCGTTGAGCAGGTCTAAATTAGCATCTTCGTCATAGTACATCCGGGCCATAATCGGCGTCTCCTTCGATCGCTTGTCGTTAATCTTGCAAACTCCGTATCTTATCACAGAAGTGTCCGGGGTTCGCGGATTCCCCCACCGGGGCGATCGCCCCCATCCCTACCCGGGCACCCAAGGCGTGGATCCGACGCCGACTTTCCCCCGCCGATCGGTTCTTGGTCAATCGAGAGCGTTATAGGGTGGGCAACGAGTGGCCCACCCTACGCGGTGATTGAGTTGGTTCTAAAATTAAAATTAAAGCAATGGAATTGATGAGGTTTTGACTCGATGGATGAAGTGGTAAGAAAGGTAGCGGCGTTGGGACTGCCCGGAGTGCTCCTGGCGATCGCAATGGGAGCAACCGGTTTGACAGGGGGTGCGGCGATCGCCGCTGGATTAGCTCTGTTGGGCGGTCCGTCGGGAATACTCGGTGGCATTGGCGTATTGGGCATTACAGGCTTAATTGCCGATTATTTGGCCAATGACAGCATCGATCGCTTGCTGAGTGAAGTGTATCAATTGCGAGCGAGAACCGAACGCACTGGGGAGTTATTAAGAGAATTGGATAACTTGCCCCTGTCGGACGAACTTAAATCTCGGCTGAAGTGGGAAGTGACTCAAATCGGCAACAACCTTGCCAACTTTGCTACGACAATTTCACCGCTGACCCAAGAAGCGATCGAGATTTTAAATAACGTTCGCGGGATAAATTATGCTTCGGAAAAGGATTTGAAAAGCTCGCGACCGATTTTTACCCTTAGAGATGGAACGGTGGTTAGAACCTGGAAAAATCCGTTTGGCATCGACCATATTTTTTTGGCGGATAGCAATGGGAATATTATTTATGGCGGGTTTGTGAGTTGGTTTGATGCGGACAATCTCAACGAAGCCATTGAGTTGTTGCGATCGCAATTTACTTGAACCGATGGGGCAGTGGATAGGGAGAGGGCGACAGGTTGTCGGATCGCAAGGCCCGGAGTGGGCGTGGGGGGGCGTCTCGAGCGGCGATCGCGATCGGGGGTGGCGCGATCGCCTTTACCGAGAATCGGCGTAAAGCCCCCGGATTTATCCGTGGGGATATAAGCCGAGCGATTGACCCCCGGTCCCCCGCAATTATATTCGTTGGACATGATAAGGCTTGGTGCTGTATAATATCATAAGGAGGTGAAG
>NZ_JAJENT010000642.1:0-30748 GCF_035615515.1 Phormidium sp. CCY1219 | reverse complement strand
TCAAGGGGTTTGGGGAGTTTTATAAAGGGGAAAAGGGAGTGAGTTTAATTCCTGGAGTCGGGGGTGGGAGACTCTCCGAGGAGTGAGGGGAGGGGGAAGGGGGAAAAGTCCGATGGGTAAATGATTCAATTGCACCGATCTCGCTCTATAATAATCAAAATTGAACCGGGAATCTGCTATGGCTTTAATTGATGACGTCAAACAAATTTGCGATCGCCTCGCCCCGCATGGATGGCGAGAATTGCTGCTGCAGCATGGGTTGGATATCGCGGCGGAGAACTTGGAACGAGAGCTGAGCAAACCGCTTCGCAATATCAACCGCCGGATAAAAGGATTTGAAGATTTTGCCTTTGAGGGGTTACGGGCGATCGAACCGGGATCCCCGGCGCGCAGTTTATTATTTCACGCTTTCGCTTCGCCGAATGTGGTGATGGGGGCGGATGGCAATGAATTGACCGAGTTTCCCACGTTGGCGGAACTGGATACGGTGGAAAATTACCTGTATGGGGTGCAAGCGCCGTCGATTGTGGAGTTGCGAGTGCGGGCAAAATACGCTCCGCTGGCGATCGCGGTATTTGCTTCGGAGTATCGCCCCGCCGCCGAAACGCCGCACCGCAAGCATGCGGATGTGTGCTTTTCGCGCACGGGAGTCGCCCGGGTGGGCACGGCGGAACCGCTATACAATGCCAAAAATCGCGGATTTTTACCCTTTGTGGATGACAACCAGAAAGCCTTTCGGGTGATTCCGGCACGCTATAGTGCGTATATTGCGGTAATTCGCCGGGGAAATCAGTTCGGATATCGTCCGATGCGTTTTCGGGAAGGGGACGATCGCCGATTGTTCTGGTTTCCGTTGCACAAGCTATTTGACGGAACCGAATGCATCCGCGATCGCGATTTAAGCGTTACCCTGGAAGCGAACCACATCAACGAAAAATTACGCCGCATTCATCTAGAACTGCAGCGCAATGGGTTCGATACCGGATGGGGAGAACCGGATATCAGCAATTCGCCGTTTGTGTTTAGCGAGGGGATTGCGCAATGGGCGGAAAATCCGGAGTATGGCACCGGCGTGCTGGTTCCGATCGCCCATCCGCGACTGGTGGAACCGGCGGAATATCAAGGGAACCCGCTCACGTTTAAAGTGCCAGAAAATTATGGGATGACCCTTTCTTCCAGTTTGTTGATTCCGGCGGATAACGAGGCGCGTCACGCGCCGGAATACGTTCACGCCCGCCATCAAATTTTAGCCAATGGCGATCGCCAAGACTTGAACGAGCGCCCGGATGTGGTGCAGCAGGTTGCCAATGGCGGATACAATGCGCTACACTATCTCGATTTTACCGCAGATGGAGCGATCGAAGCCTTATGTCCGGAATTGGCGGTGGAGTTGCCCCGGCGGGTGCCGGCATATTCCCTAGTGAGTGCGCCGGATTATTTCCCTACCTGCGATCAGCGCCAGTTGATGGATTGGTGGGAGCAGTCGGTGCCGGAAACCCTGCAGGAGAGCATTTGGCGGGTGCCGCCAGAAACCCTCTCGGATGAGCGAATGCCGCCGAATTTGGCCTTGCAGAATGTGGATTTTCGCGCCAATGACGTCACCGTAACGGCGATCGTCTCCTTGCCGACGGAGGGCTTTGTGCGACAGATGCAGCTCGACCGCTCCGGGAGCAGTCGCCAGTCTCACTTGACCGATGCGGCTGCCGGGATCTACGCTCCGGGCTGGGATGTGAGCTTCGATCGCACCCCGGATGGCGTAGACTATCTCGCCGCCTACGGTCTCGGTAGCCCCTTCCCAGAAGATTCCAAACTCTGTGCCGCACTCAGTACCTTCTGGCCGGCGGTTTCTCCCGATGCGGCGCGCACCTTTGAACCGGCTCCCTCTTGGCCCACGGTTAGCCCCCTCACCGATGCGGAAATCGGCCAAGTGGGGAATTTACCCTGGGATGGGGTGGTCGGACCGCAGTTAGTGTGCGAAAACGGCACCTCGTTTGTCGAGTATTCGGCGATCGATTACGTAGATTACGTGAAAAATGCTTTGAACAGCGAGTTTACCGTGGCGCTCACCGGTCAGGTGGATGTGCGCGAGTACGAGTCGCGGGTGCTGATGATGGCCTATGTATATCGGGCGTTGGGAATTAAAGATGAAGCGTATTTTCGTCCGGGAATGTCTCTGGAAGAACAAGGAGAGGCGTTTGGTCGCATTATTTCCGACAAAGCTCAATGGAGCGTGCTTTCGTTTCGCGAGGCGAGTCGCACTGAGGAGGAGCTGCAAACCGCTCAATCGACCACCGGGATTCGCTTAACCGGTCAAATTTATCGCTTTGAAGTCTATCGACATGGATCGGTGTCTACCCCTGCCGATGATTTCCGCAAGCGTCGCGTGGAAGTGCTAGAACGGGTCACGCTGTTTGTCAACGGACTCCGGGTGCTGCTCCAGCGCGGCGATGGCTCTTGGCAGGTGGAAAGAGTATAATTAGCAATGAAGCAACCCCGTGGGGCGTTCGGTCGCTTCCCGGGGCGAACTATACATAAATTCGGCTCCTGCAAGCTGAATTTATGTATCTTTTTCTGGGAGTTCCACGGCAGCGCGAGGTGAAGTATATGCAAGAATCGGATTGTATCGTTATCGGCAGCGGTCCGGCAGGTGCGGCAGCGGCGATTGTCTTGGCGCAACAAGGGTTGCAGCCGACGATCGCAGAAGCGGAATGCTTTCCCCGCCATCGTCCCGGGGAAACGTTGCACCCGGGAATCGAACCGTTGCTGCAACAGTTAGGGGTGGGCGATCGCCTGTTATCTGCGGATTTTATCCGTCATACGGGCAACTGGATACAATGGGAGGGCGATCGCCGTTTCGAGGCATTTGGTGCGGATGAATCTGGGGAGTGGCGCGGGTTTCAGGCATGGCGGGCGGATTTCGATAGCTTGTTGCGCGATCGCTGTGTAGAATTAGGGGTAGAAATTCGCCAACCCTGTCGCGCATTGCAGCCCATCGTTCGCCAGAATCGCGTTATCGGTATCGAAACCAATCAAGGGGCGATTTACGGGCGATTTGCGATCGATGCCACCGGGCATAAACATTGGCTGGCAAAACAATTAAAGTTACCCATCAATCGGTATTCTCCCCGCCTAATTGCCTACTATGGTTATGCCCAAGGAAACTGTCCCAGTCGCGAATCAAATCCGGCGATCGTTGGCGATCGTAAAGGATGGACCTGGACCGCAAAAGTCCGCCCCAATCTTTACCAATGGACTCGCCTCTGTTTCACCCCAGAAAAAATAGAAAAAGATTGGCTGCCCCCCGAATTTCACTCCCTCCAACCCTGGGGCAAATTTTCAGCCGCCGATGTCACCTGGCGGCGAGTTTATCCCCCCGCCGGACCGGGTTATTTTATCGTCGGTGACGCCGCCACCGTACTCGACCCCGCATCCTCTCATGGGGTGCTAAAAGCCATCATGTCCGGAATGATGGCCGCCCATTCTATCTCCCAAATCTTGCATCGCGGACGGTTTGAGGGTATCGTCATTCAAGGGTACTCTCAATGGGTGGAAAACTGGTTTAAAAACGATGTAGAAAAATTAAGAAACCTTTACGCCTTGCTTCCCATTGCCCCCGATTGGGTATGATAGATAACGCAGGGAAAAACAGACCCCTGACGAGCACAAGGCACTCCCTTGTGCTTCCCTCAACATGCACTTTATCCGTTCAGCATTTAGCCCGATGAACATCACCAACCACTTTATCGACGTTGAAACAAAAGCGGGAATCAGCATTCACAATCTGACTCCCCAGATTAAAAACTTACTAGCCGCAAACCCGATAAAAAATGGTTACGTTTTGGTGTTTGCTAGACATACCACCACGGCTTTATTTGTGAACGAGTATGAAGAACGATTGCTCGAAGATATTAAAGTCTATCTGGAAAAATTGGCTCCTCCAGATGGCAAATATCTGCATAACGACCTGCATCTGCGAGTGGTTCCTCCCGACGAACCGATTAACGGTCACTCCCACCTGATGGCAATCACCCTTAACAATAGCGAATACATTCCCATTGTCGAGGAAAATTTAGCCCTCGGCACTTGGCAATCGGTGATGTTAATCGAGTTGGATGGACCGCGCAAACGCAACGTTTTGATTCAAATCTGTGGGGAATGAGGTCAATTTCCATGCATATTATCTCGATTGACCTTGGGAGCAAACCTACACAGAGGTTTCCCTGCATGTCAGGCAAATTTACTCCATACCGTCATTGACAATCTTTCATCCGGAATCCTTCACAGTTGAAGAGGAGACTATAATCCAAGGACTGCACACTCAAGAGGTTTAACATGGATTTCCCTTTTCACCGAAACAGACAAAGCGATCGCCCATTGAAGCGGTTTCCTTTAACCCGACAGTGGGGATTCTCCCTGACATTGGTTCTCGGAATGACCCTTGGCTGCACTAACCCTTCCCTATCTACCCAAACCCAAGCAATTTCCGCGATTTCAGTCCACTTCAATTCCTCTAATGTAGCGGCAAATTCATCTCAATTTTCTCCCACAAGGAAGTTATCCCCATCGATGAGTTTGCCATTCTCAAACGCACCTAAAGGTGATGTAGAGATAACCGAAGTCGAAATGATGAGGAGAGAGGCGTTGGAAACGGCGATCGTCAACGAAAATCTCACCCCTCTAACTCGCTATTGTCGCATGGGAGAGTGCATTGAAAGTTACTACACGTTTACAAACCTTCAGCAAGAATCCCAGGGAGAAAAACTCTACGAAACTGAAGTTTTAGTCTACCGCTATGGAATGGGCGAACCCACAGGCGAATGGATATTTAAGTCTGCGCCAACGCGAGTCTTATGTTCCACCTATCGCCCTATGGTGGTCGATTTTGATGGGGATGAGTACCTTTTAACTCACCTCAGCCCTGGTAATCTACCCCCCGGTTTTCAAACGGATTATGATGCGCTCTATTGGGACATATGTCATGGATTATCGGTGAGCGAATTCCAACAAAATCAATCCAGAAGCGAACTTGCTAGGGAGTTGGGGTACGACTTAAACCGAGAACCCTCCCAAACTCGCCAAAACTTTATCGAACTGATTGAGCGGTAATTCAGTTTCATCAGAAGATTGAGGAGGTTCTCGTTAAATTGTAACGATGAGCTTCCTTGGAATTGTTCTTAAGTCTTTGGGGGCGATCGACTATTTTTAAATGTCCCTGCATATCCAAGGGGCTTTAATAGTATATCTGGAGGAATAAATGTTAAAAATTAGTCCGCGTCGGTGGACTATAGCGCTGTCGCGGGCTGGCTGACGCTAGCGATCGCCAAGGCGTGATTTCAATCGCCCGCTTCTTTCCTCGATCCATCTTCTTAACCTTGAAAATACATTGTATGATTTTGCCATACCGGCAATGCCTCGATCCTCCCTTTCCTGGTCGATATGGCGAAACTTTACGAACGATTTGTCGCCGAATGGTTAAAACTACATCTACCCTCGGACTATTCTCTCACCGCACAGGAACGCATCGATATTGGCCGGGACAAAAATATATCTTTTAATGTCGATATCGTATTATATCACAAACCGACCGGAATGGCAACCTATGTTTTAGATACCAAATACAAACGGAAAATCAACACCAATGACATGCAGCAGGCGATCGCCTATGCAGTTTCCAAACATTGCCAACAGGCTATTTTAGTTGATCCCGAACCCTTGTCTCATTCCATCGATGAAGCGATCGGCAATATTCGCATTCGCAGCCTCACTTTTTCCCTCAATAGCAACCTGGAAGAAGCGGGTCAAGCGTTTTTAACGACCTTAATTATGTGAGCGGTAAGGATACAAATGATTGCGATCGCCTTTTTGCGGAGGTGGAGCCTCAGTATTGTCGTTCCCAGACGGGAGGCTGGGAACGAGGGAAGGTAGGCCATTTTTTAGGAGGCAAATTACCATTTTACCCGCAATTGCAACTACAATTTTGAGACAGATTGACGCGGAAAATTATTGCAGTTAAACCATCATGCGAAAAGCGATCCAAATTTTCTTTCAATCATTCCCGATCGCCATCCTCATCGTCATTGTAGCGATGGTCATTCCTACCCCTGCACAACAGCAACCCAGCCTCAACGAAATTTACCAAATTTTGCACGAGAAAACCTTCGTTGACCTCACCCACGCCTTTGAGCCAGGAATACCGCATTGGAAAGGATTTCCCAACGAAGAACGGGAAACCATCTATTGGTATGACCCGGGAGTCGGAACCGTGGGCACCGGCTTTTTTGCCCACCGCTATTCCCCGGTAGGACAGTGGGGCACCCATGTGGATCCCCCGGCGCATTTTATTCGAGGTTTACGCACCCTCGATGAAATTGACTTGAAAGAAATGATAATGCCGTTGGTGGCGATCGACGTTCACGAAAAAGTTGCTAACAATCCAGATTATACGATTTCGATGGCAGATGTAGAAGCCTGGGAAGCCAAACATGGAAAAATTCCAGAAGGGGCGGAAAGTGGTGATGCGAACGGATTGGTCGAAACGGTGGCCCGATCCGGCAGCAATGGCGAATAAAGATGCCAATGGCATTTCCCATTATCCCGGCTGGAGTCAGGAGGTGCTGAGCTATCTTTATGAAGAGCGAAAGATTACCGCCAGCGGTCACGAAACCACGGATACGGATCCCGGAATTGCAACCAGCCAAGATGATTATTCCTTGGAAACTTGTCTCCTCGAGCGCGATCGCTATCAAATCGAATTGCTGGCGAATTTGGATCGGGTGCCGCAAGCCGACGCGATCGCCGTGGTCACTTTTCCCAAACCCAAAGGTGGTTCCGGTTTTCCGGCGAGAGTCTTTGCCATTTTGCCGTGAGCAAACCGTTTGCCAGTCGCTCGGTTCGATTCGATTTAAAATGCATAAAACTGACGCATCATTGCAAATCCGGCTGGCAAACACTTTTTTTTCACGAACCACCCTGCAGTAGGCGAGACTCGATCGGGCAATCTTTCCACCCATTGGGTTGGGGGGTGACGCCCGAACCCCTCGCCTCGGACTTCTCAACCGAAGGGGTTGTAGCGCTTCGGTGTAGTAGGGGTGAAGAGGAAGGTTAGCCAATTTGGTTTGCCAAGAGTATCTCGGAACATTAGTTCGCCTCAGCGGACGATTGCTTGTCTAGGGGTGAGTTTTAATTGCCAGATCTTTATCGAGTGCATCCGCGATGAACGAAAAAACCGAATCGATTATCGGCTGTATCCTGGGAACTGCGGTGGGGGACGCTTTGGGACTCCCCGGGGAAGGGTTATCGAAACGACGGCTACAGCGAATTTATCCGCATCTGAACCAGTACGATTTTTTCTTTGGGAAAGGCATGGTTTCCGATGACACGGAACACACCTGCATGGTGGCACAATCCCTGTTGGTTGCGGGGGGGAATGTCCGGCGATTCACCGGGGCGCTGGCTTGGCGGTTGCGATGGTGGCTGCTTCCTTTGCCTGCCGGTGTGGGGTTGGGGACTTTACGGGCGATTGTGAAGCTGTGGTTGGGATTTCCCAAACCGGGGGTGTTCTCCGCCGGGAATGGTCCGGCGATGAGAAGTGCCATTATTGGCGTTTGTTACGGCGAGGATTTGCCGAAACTGAGGGAATTCGTGAGGGCATCCACAAGACTCACCCATACGGATCCGAAAGCCGAATATGGGGCAATGGCGGTGGCGATCGCCGCCCATCTTGCTACCCATCAATCCCCGATTTCGGCAGCGGACTACTATCAAACCTTGGAAGGGATTTTGCCCCCGCAAGCGCGGGAATTCCTGCAACTCATCCGCCAAGCGTGCCACAGCGTTACCCAGGGTGGCGACACGGAGCGCTTTGCCTCACAGTTGGGACTGAGCAAGGGGGTGAGTGGCTACGTTTACCATACGGTGCCGGTGGCGATCCATGCTTGGTTAACCCACCAGCAGGATTATCGCGGTGGGACGATCGCGATGGTTCGCTGTGGCGGCGACACGGACACCACCGCGGCGATCGTGGGTGGCATTATCGGCGCGGGTACCGGGATGCGCGGGATTCCCCCCGAGTGGCTGGACAATCTGTGGGAATGGCCCAGAAGCGTTTCCTGGATGAAAGCCCTGGGTGCAAAATTAGCCATAGCTTGCGATCGCGCTGTCCCAGAATCTGCCCATCCCTTGGCATGGTATGGAATCATTTTGCGGAATCTTTTTTTCTTAGTCGTCGTCCTCCTGCACGGATTGCGCCGCTTATTGCCACCCTACTGAGCAAAAAAAAGCCCAGGGCGATCGCGAGAAGCTTGGGTCCGGAGCCCCCTCGGCAGTTTCAATTATCAATTCTTAACATGCAATAACCCTAGCAAAAAATAGCCCGCTTTCGCGGGCTGTTTCTGTTTTTAGCTCCATCCTGATTCAGATGTGGGCTTTTTTGAAGGAATTAATCGGGACAGTTCAAACTTGCGCCGTTGCCATTTTGGCTTCGCTAGATGTCAGCATTTCATATTTTTCCCGCATCTTCAGACCCGTGAGGACTTGGAACAGACCGGTGCCATTGTTGGAACCCGGATAGTCGCGGTGCTGGAGCAACAGTTCGGTCATTTCACCGTAAAACTTCGTACTGGTGTTGCTGAGGTGACTTTCGATGTAGATCATCTCCTCTAGATTCTCGAACTGACCGTCTACTTCCAGGATAGAGACCTCATGCCCTTCAAAGGCATCCGGTCCGTAGTACATTTTGATGCCCGGGTAGGGGCAAGTCAATTTGCGTCCGCAGGGGGTCCAATGAATCGTCGATCCCTCGTCAAACAGATAAACCGGCTCCATGCCTTGCACGTCATAGCGCTGGATCATCTGAACGCGCAGAACCTTGCGTTCTTTGTCTTCTCGAATCAGTTCGGTGGGTAACACCCGCAGGACCACATCAGCATGAGCTTTTTGCGGTTCGATGTAGGCGCTAAAATCTGGGCGACGGGCGTTGATAGCGGCGAGAACGTCTTCGTAACGGTGGCCCCGTTCTGACATATCTCGTTGGATTTTCCAGGCAATCTTGACCTCATCACTGATATCCAGGTAGACGCTGTAATCTACCAAGGAGCGTACCCGTTCGTCGTACAGTGGATGAAGCCCTTCAATCACGATAATGTGATTCGGCTCGATGCGCTCTGGTGGATCGATCTCGCCGGTTTCGTGGTTGTAGATGGGCTTGTCAATCGCCTGACCGTTTTTGAGCGCCTTGATTTGTTCGTACATCAAATCGAAGTTATTGGCTCTGGGATCGAGGGCTGTGACGCCCTGTTGTTTGCGCTGTTTGCGGTCTAAACTGTGGTAGTCATCCAAACAGATGACCGTCATCAGTTCTTCTCCGAACAAGTCTTTCAGACGGCGCAGGAATGTTGATTTGCCGCATCCAGAGTCTCCGGCAACACCAATTAAAACCACGTTTTCCGGCTTACTGGTCATAGATTCCCTCTATCGATATTGCTCTGTGTACCTATGCTACGGTTAATTGCGTTTTAAAAAACAATAAAATTTATTCTATATTGACATACGGATGGTTAATTTACTCATTTGCCACAACAATTTGCCCCAGATTCTCGCCTCCTTCACCTAGAACCCGTGGGGTCAACCCCTTAGTTGGCGTTAGTTTGGCAGTTTAAAGTCCAATGGGGTTCTAACTGGAACACTGGCGCATCCCTGGCTCCACCCGTGAGGAGAATTTCCGATTTATCTGAAAAGCAAATGGATCCAACGCCTGGGCGATCGTCCACTGGGGCACTCCTGACGGAGGCGACGGAGATAGAGAGGGGATTGTTTGGGGTCAAAAATCCCGATGCCAGCCCGAGCCATTGGCGTTGAAAGCCAAGGGGTTCGGGGGAACAGTCCCGCCGTGGGAGGAACGAACAGTGGGTATGTGACAATTCTACACTGAAACGGGATCGCTTGTGACAGAAAGGCAATTGTTTTTTTTCTGGAGGTTGAGAGGATCCAGAAGCGAGGGGGCAAGGCTTGTGGATCCCGGGCAGCGATCGCCGGTCTGGTCAGAATTGCGGCCCGTTGACCTGGAAGGTTTGCCCCGCCAGGGAAAATTTATCCAAGCAAACAACTTCCCGAGAGAGACAATTCCACGGGCAGAGAAAAAGGTCAAATCCCCAAAACCCACGGATCCCACGCGATCGCCAATCCTTGCTTTCCTATGTCCACACCGCAAGATTTCCCGGTCCCAATTCTCGAGACCAACGTCAGCACGGGGACATCGGGCTGTAATCTAGAGAATAGAGTTTCAAGATTCCGTTCTAACTCCAAGAACGGATCCTTATTGTCGGGCAACTGACAACGAGTCCCTGTTCTCGGGTTTCTCATATCCGAAAACCCGTCTGCAAGACTACGGAGAACCCACTCGTCTGCGTTGCCCGAGGAGTCGTAAATTTCATTCGGAGTCTTTACCTTTATGTACAATCCCAGCACAGTAGGAGTTACAGCCAATACAGAATTTGGTAACCGCTTTTTTGTATATGAAGTGGTGGGTCTGCGTCAAACTGAGGAACAGGATCCGACCAATAGCCAAATTCGTCGCAGTGGAAGCACCTTTATCACTGTGCCTTACAACCGCATGAATCAAGAAATGCGACGCATCTCTCGCATGGGCGGACAAATTGTCAGCATCCGTCCCCTAGAAGATGCGTTGGCTAACGGTCAGATGTCATCCAAGTCTAACGGACAACAGGCCCCCAGTCCTGCCGAAAAAAGCAAGCCGATGACTGAAACCAAGCCGAAAAAGGCCAAGGCCAAAAAACAAGACATTCCCGTTAATATCTACAAGCCAAAAAAACCCTATATTGGTAAATGTTTGAGTAACGAACCTCTGGTTCGCGAAGGTGGCAGTGGCCGAGTTCAGCACTTGATCTTCGACCTTTCTGAGGGAGATCTGCGCTATCTGGAAGGGCAAAGTATCGGCATCATCCCTCCTGGAAAAGACGAAAAGGGCAAGCCGCATAAACTGCGCCTCTACTCGATCGCTTCTACCCGTCACGGAGACCATCAAGATGATAAAACCGTCTCCCTGTGCGTCCGCGAACTGGTCTACCAGCATCCGGAAACCAACGAAACGATCTACGGGGTTTGCTCCTCTTACCTGTGCAACCTCGAAGCGGGTGCCGATGTCACCATCACCGGGCCGGTGGGTAAGGAAATGTTGCTCCCTGATGATGAAGATGCCACCATCATTATGATGGCAACCGGTACGGGAATTGCTCCCTTCCGCGCTTACTTATGGCGGATGTTTAAAGAACAACATGAAGACTACAAGTTCAAAGGCTTGGCTTGGTTGTTCTTCGGCATCCCCTACACCGCCAACATCCTCTATCAAGAAGAGTTGGAACAATTACAAAAAGAATTCCCGGATAACTTCCGCTTGACCTATGCCATCAGCCGCGAACAGAAAAACGCTCAAGGCGGCAAGATGTACATCCAAGACCGCATCGCAGAAAATGCCGAAGAACTGTGGCAACTGATTCAAAAACCAAATACCCACACCTACATCTGCGGTTTGAAGGGCATGGAAGGCGGCATCGATGAAGGGATGTCTGCGGTCACCTCCAAGCAAGGAATTGATTGGGCTGACTACCAAAAACAAATGAAGAAAGAACATCGCTGGCACGTAGAAACCTACTAAGTTAAGTGCAATTTTCTTAATGTTGGTTTAAGTGCTGCGTGAGGGGAAGGTCTCCATTGACCTTCCCCTCTCTATTTGTTTGAATTAAACCCATCAACACTATGGGAATCCCGTGGGTACTCATACCCTGCTGGTTGTGGATATCGCCAGCGAAAATGGGCGCAAAGACTATCTCTTGAAACTTGCAGAACGCGCCTTTTCCACCACCCGCCGTTTTCCTTATTTGATTCCTTTTTGCCAACCCATAAGCTGTGCGGCTTCGACCTGTGGTTACAAAAAAGTAGATAACCGCAGCATCATTAACTTTTATAGGCAGAAAGGGGATTTGTGCCCTAAGTTGCTGTGCGTTCCAACAACACCACTTCCCGCCGCTACGGGCGATCGCAAGATTTAATGCCCTTCACTCCACACCCATTGCAACTTCAGCGCAAACCCCAGCAAAACCGTCTCCTTCGATACGTGACTGGGATTCACCAATTGCTCAACCGCTTGTCCAGTTTACTGTGTTAGAGTACAGATGGGTATCGACCCGCTCTTTCGGTTAGACCTCAGTTCCAGACATACTGTGGCACAGTTTTGTTCTGTTTGTAGTCTTTCTTTCACTTATGACCATGATTAACGTCAGTATCATAAAAAAACTCATACAGAAAAAATATCAAAAAACTGGCAATTCTTGGGTAAAATATTCTTTGTTAGCTCAAAAATGTGGGGAGCATGGATTTGATTTAAACCGAGAGTTTTTTTATGCAAATTCTGATTTTAGAATCTGCAGAACTCCTAATTATAATGACTTTTACGTCACTGTAACCGATTGGCTCCCTCATACAAAATCAGCCAATATTAACCCAAGCCTAGGGCAAAATACCAATAAAAAGACTCTCAAGAAAACTCATCACATTAAAAAACGTAAAACAGTAGATTCAATTCCTGTTGATTTTACTCCCAAACAGTTAGAATATCCAGAGGACTTTAAAGAAGCATTGCACAATATAGTACAACTCTTAACTCGCGATCGAGATAAAGAATATACCATGAAAGATGAACTTTCACAGACTTTTTCAAGAATATACAAACAGCCCATCAGAAGTGCATTACGGTCATACTATCCAGGAGTCACACTTTTAGATGTATTGCATAGGATTGATGGGATTGTAATAGAGAAAAAAGAAAATACCTGGTTGATTTATTTGAAGTAAAAAAAGATAGAAAAATTAATGTTGTATTAAAGCGGCTTTTAACCGATAGATTGCCGCAATGCGATCGGAGAAAGTTTTCAATCCGGTCAGAAATACATTCAAAGCAGCCGTCGCTTCATTTCTCACCCAAATCCCCAGCTCAAAGCTGGCGATCGCTGGCGAAAACTGTTGCACGAAGCGCCTTTTAAACTGGGTGTTGCAAGGAAGAGAATGATGCAAAGAATAAGGGGCTATGGCTATGGGGCGATCGCCGACGAATTAACGCTGGGTAGGCGAGAGATTCACTTACCGATCGTTTCCCCCAATCTTCGCAGAGCATCAGTGACTTTCACCCCATCTTGTAGTTCTAAATTAACAGGAACTGCAAAGCAACAAGAACCAGCCTCCAGCAGTAGAGTAATAGCTCCAAAATAATGACCCCGTATCCAGTGGGGCTTGGTTATATTTTCTGATTCTTAATGTAATTTTTTGACCGCAGGCATTTTTTTACCTTCCTTACTGACTTTAATCCCATCCCCCACATAAACGGGTTGACCCCTCAGACGATGAACACTCTCGTTACTTTGCGAGGTTCGCATAACATCAAAGCGAATTGTCAACGTTTGTCTAAGACTGTCTATGATTTTGTTGAACGAATGAAGCCCCACCCCTTGAATGGCGATTGGAAAACCCTTGCCCCCTCGAGTTGCATAATTTTCGTGAAAAAAATTCTATAACCTCGATACTGCAGGGGTTTGAGGTGCTGACGAAACCTGGAAAAAAATTTTTTTGGCCAAAATCGCGCATAACTTTTCAACTCCGATCCTAATACGCCAGTGTCAGTTGAATCGGAAGGAGTGCAATGGCGACGAGTCTCGCGCAAATCGCGCAATATCTAGACAACGTTCAGTGGCGGTATCAAATCGATCGCTCCCAGTCGCGGATCCACACCAGGGTCAAGGCTCAGCATGTGGAACGCTTCTGCATCACTATCGAGTTGCTCGAGGAGGGTAAATTTTTTCAAATTTACGCGCCGCGCCTCCTGTCAGGGGTAGCGCAACATCCCCACCGGGAATTGATTTTTCGGACTTTACTCTCTCTTTCCTGGCGTACCAAAATGCTGAAATGGGAATACGACGCGATCGATGGGGAAGTTAGAGCATCCATCGAGTTGCCCCTGGAAGACGCACCCCTTACCCAAGCGCAGTTTTCTCGCATTCTCAGTGGTTTCGTGCAGTTGGTCGATCGCGTGGCTATGCCGCGAATTCAGGCGGTGATGGCGACTGGAACGGATCCCTACGACTTGGAAATAGGTGAGAAACTATTGCTCTTCGTTCAGGAACGTGCGCCCCAGGGAAGCCTCAGGGCCTTAGAGTCGGCTCTAATGCGTCGAAAGCAAGAGAAATTGCCGTCAACTTAAATCATCGTTCGAGCATCGGGGATTGCATCTATCACGATAAATAAGCGTTCAGTTGAGCGCTTGCAATGGCTAAAATCTACCGATATCGATTTTTGGGGAATGCTTTACCACTACGTCAATCCTATGTCCGATCTTCGACTTCCATCCCGAAACGATTTACGCCAAAAGTTTTCCAGTTTTGCTTTCATAGGCGAAACTGGATTGGGGGGATCGCGTTGGGTGAGCGATCGCGCTTTAGAAGCGAATTTCCGATGCTTGCAACAGCAGAGTATGGAATTTCATCGCTGGTGCGAATCTAAGGATGAAAAAGCGATCGTCGAATACTTTCTGAAACTTTGGAATTGCGAGGACAGTCCGCCACCGGTTCGCCAACTGGCGAGACAGCATATTGCTGCTTATTTAGAAAGCCCTCGCTACCGGGCGGTGACCAATCGCTATCATGCGTTTCGCAATCCCAATTTTCCTCAAGAAACTCGCGACCGATTGCTTTATATTTCCGGGTGCTTGACCAGCGACACGGATAAGATATGCCAGTTTTACCAACGCTACCAACCAGATTCCTCTTACAGCTTAGAAAAACATTTTCAATTGGAGCTTGCCAGCCAAATTCGAGAAGTTTTTCATGCACAAACCGGTCAGGGCAAGTATTCGCAATGGTATGCTTTGAAATCGGCTAGCGATCGCAAGCTGCAACGAGGCTTAACAAGTTTTGGCATCACGAATCCTTCTTTGCTCGATTCCTGCCTTCATGCTAGAGCCTGTTTGTTTCAGGTGTATAGCAAATCCGGTAAAGAATGGCGCGAACCTAAACCGCAGCACTATCAAGAAGCGGCGAATTACTACAATAGGCACTATCTCGAGCAAACAGAAAAAGGCGATCGCCATCCCGTGACGGCAGAGAAATTTGAAAGCTGGATCCGCACCTGCGTAAACGCTTTGCAAGCTTCGCCCAAAATCTGTTACTTCGATAGCTATGAGAACCCCTCTCAACTCGAAAATTTGTCCTTGACCGAAAATTTACTGTCTCAAGAACCTCTAGAGGCGATCGAGGAAGAATCTTTTTCAAAAGAGCTGGAAAAATATCTGGCATACTTCACCAAAATTATGCTAGAATCATTGCAAAAAATTGAGGCAATGCCTAAAAATAGAGTGATTTTGTTTTTGCGCTATGGATTTGGCTTGAGCGGCAAACGGATTGGTCAGAAAATCAGTCTACACCAATCTAACGTTTCTCGGTGTTACAAAAAGTGTCAGCGAGACCTGCTGCAAGGAATTGCTGAATGGGTGAAAACCGATTTGCAGATGGACTTGAAAAAAGTATCGGAGTTGGAAGAGTATGTGGTAGCTTGGTTGCAGCAGCACTATCAAACCCAACTCGACCCGGTACTGAAAACGGGATGGCATAAGTTGGGCGATCGCAACCAAATTGCCTTAACACAATTGTACGGCCAAGAGATTGAGGTAGAGGACATTGCAGAAGAGCTGAACGAAACTCCTCACCTTGCCAAAAAACGGATTAAAAATGCCTGTAGCCAATTAAAAGATGCGGTGATTGCCTGGATTCAAGTCAATTTAGAAGTCTCTTTAGAACCCGAACGCAAAAAAGTCGGAGAATTTGTCGAAAAGTGGCTGCATCGATTTTACGATCGTTCTTTCAAGTAAACTAGGAGTGGCAGAATGTACTATACATTATCCTCTGTAATGACCGTCAATACCAAACACCTGTGGATAGAATTAAACCCGGAAACGCAAGCAGCAGCATGGCGGCGAGTGCAGCATTATTCCAATGATGCCTCCCGTTGGAATGCTTACGTGAATTATCTGTGCTTGCATGGATTCATCGAGTGGATAAACCAGCAACCGGATTTACCCGATGCAGGGTTAACCTTTCCCACCGAGGGTGAATTACCGCGAAGTTGGGAATTTACCAACGGTTCTTCGATCGCAGTTGGGGAACATCGATTGGTCTTAATTCCCAGTGAAAGCACCGATATAGAAACCCTTTGCGTTCCTCAAGAATGGGTGGATATTCCCAACTGGGTTGGGGATTACTATCTAGCTGTCCAGATGAAATTAGAAGACGATCGCTGCTGGATGCGCTTTTGGGGATTTGCCACCTATAACCAAATCCAACAAGGGGAGTATCATTCAATTCAGCGTTATTATTCCCTGAACCGCGAAGCGTTGTGGGAAAGCATGAATGTGCTGTGGGTGGGGCGGGAAGTGTGCCCCGAAGGGAAACCGCAAGTGAGTGATTTACCTGAATTGAACCGCGATCGCGTTCGCCATTTATTAGAGCAACTGGGAGAACCCACATCCTATTCTCCTCGTCTTGAAGTGCCATTCGCACAATGGGGCGCATTGCTGGGCAATCCAGAATGGCAAAACGAACTATTTCTGCGACGGGTAGGAGAATGGCAACCTTTACTTAACATCAATTACTGGGCACAGATGACGGCCCAGGCGATCGCCGAATTGCAAGCGGCAGGATGGCAACTTTATGAGGATATCTTCCCCAACAATTCTGTCAATTATGGATGGCGTTTGATGACAAGCGAGAGCGTCGAAGAATCTCGCGTTGTCAAACGAATTGAGTTGGCAACCCCCTCGCGAACATATGAAGTAGCGCTGATTATAACTCTAGAAAAAGAGCCGAATGGAATGACTTGGATTCTACCGCAACTGCGTCCAGTTTCCGATAGGGATGATGGAGATTATCTGCCCGAAGGTATCCAATTAATGGTCATCGATGATGAGGGAGAAATTTTCGAGAGGGTGATAGCCAGTGAGGAAAGCGAAGGCATTCATTTCGCCGAACCATTTTGCGCCGAACCTGGAACCCAGTTTACCCTCGAGGTCGCCTTGGGAGAAGTGGCTGCAATTTATTCGTTCGAGGGTTAAATTCGGGGGAGAAAAAAGGATGGAAAAAGTGGTAAAGCTATTACTCGAATACGATTCCCAGTTTGGCTATGATGTTGAATTGGTGGAAATTAAGGAAGAAGGAGAACAGGGACGCACCTTGGCAGAGGGGGTGACGGGAAATTTGCCTCATGCTTATTCCCTGTTTCAAGATTATCGAGATTGGTGGGACAAATACGAAAAACTCGATGAGTTGGTGCGGGTATTAAACAAACCAGTCGCATCCTCCTCGGGTAAGAGTGTCATCGCTTGCCAAGAAGCGGCTGAAACCGTCAAGGAGAGTTTTAACCAGTGGTTGGACTTTGGCGGTTTTCACAAAATCGAAAATAGTTTGAGGACAAATTTAAGCAAGAAAGACTACATCCGGTTTTTGATTAAAAGCGATGACGAGCGATTGTCAGATTTGCCTTGGAATACGTGGGATTTTTTTGAAGATTATCGCTATGCGGAAGTGGGATGGAGCTTTACGGAGTTTAGAGGCCAAGAAACATCGGTGGGGAAAAATGGCAAAAATGCTGTCAGTATTTTAGCTGTTGTTAGCGCGCCTAACTCACCAGAAAAACTGGCGGATTTTCAGGATGAGACTCGGTGGGACAGGGTGGATGCTGAAACGGAATATCTCCAAGACCCGTTCCCGAGACAAGTGCGCGATCGCCTGTGGGATGGGTCGTGGGATATTTTGTTGATTGACAAAAGTGGCGAATCCGAGGGGGAAACCCTGGAGTGGCAAACGGTGAATTTAGCCTCTTTTCACAATAGTTTAAAAACTGCCGTTGATAATGGATTGAAGTTGGCGATCGTGAATGGGAAAAATGGTATAGAGGTAGGGAGGCAGTTAGTCGTAGAGCATCAGATGTCAACCGCAATTGCAGTGCGCTATCCCGTTCCCGAAGAATTTATACGCGAGTTTTTTCACTATTTTATGGTGGAATATGCCATGCGAAAGCACTCGTTGTATGTGGCAATTCGGAAAGCGCGCGACCGACTCGCGGATGAATGGCGCGAAAAACTCCCGAATGTTGATTGGTTGCTGAGCGTTTTTCAGAATCCCACTAAAAAATTACCGTCATGGAGGCAATTGTATGGAGGAGTTACCCCTAAACAAGTGGCGGTGGCAAGTATGGTTTGTACGGTGTTGGTGATGTGCGCTAGAATGCTAGGCATGCTGCAAGGGTGGGAACTGGCGGCTTTTGATAGCATGATGCGGATGCGACCGCCAGAAGAACCGGATAACCGCCTGTTAGTGGTGGCGATTACGGAACGAGATATCCAAAACTCGGGGGAATATCCCGTCAGCGATCGCACCTTGACTCAGGTACTCGATAAACTGATGGAATATAAACCCACCGCTGTGGGATTGGATTTGTTTCGCAATCGTCCCCAGAACCCGGGTTATCCCGAATTCTCCACTCACTTGCATCGCAACGATCGCCTGGTGACGATTTGCCAACCCGGCGATCGCGACGACCCAGACAGCATCGCGATTTCTCCTCCACCGCGCAGTCTCAAGAATCGGGTGGGATTTAGCAAGATTGTTGTGGATGCGGATGGAATCGTGCGCCGTCATCTGGTGAGCCTGGAAAACCCGGGTAGAGAATGTTCTATATCGCAGGCATTTAGCACCAAACTCGCTCACCAATACTTCCAGGATCGGGAAATCGATTCTCCCTTTGCGGTGGACGGCGGGCAGTGGGGTAAAAAGCTTGGGCCGCGCTTGGCCAATCGGCGTGGATTTTACGCGCGCCTCGATACTAAAGGAGAACAGCTATTGCTCAATTACCGCAATCGGGAGCAAGTTGCACCTCAAGTTAGCTTGACTGAGATTTTAAATGATGAAATCCAATCGGATGCGATCGCAAATCGGATCGTGCTGATTGGTTATACTGCCCCTAGTGTGGGGAATACTTTTTCGACACCGTATGGTTTTGGGCGCAATCAACAAATTCCCACGGTGGTGTTGCACGCGCAGATGGTGAGTCAAGTGGTGAGTGCGGTACTCGACGATCGCCCGTTACTGTGGTTTTTACCTTTATGGGGAGATGTGGTGTGGGTGGGGTTGTGGTCCGGGGTCGGCGGCGCGATCGTCTGGCAGTGCCGGAAAAATAGGGAGCGTTATTTGGGGGTAATTATGGCGATCGCTTTGCTGTTTGGTGCCTGTTTCGTGAGCGCGATGGCTCGAGGGGTCTGTTTGCCCTTGGTTCCTGCCGCGATCGCCTTAGTCACCACCAGCGCCAGCGCGATCGCCGCGTCTAGTGTGCCCGAACGCTGGGCGGTCTCCATCAACTTTCAGGGGCTTCCCTAATCGCAGGGGTCATGTTTGACAACCACCTCCTGTGGTTTGTAAAAAAATGATAAAAGTTCAAAAAAAAGATTTACTTTTTAAGTGAGGAGGAGTAAAATGAAAAATATATTGATTTTGTCAGGTTCTCAATTGTCTGGCGGACGCCTTGTTCGATAGTCGCTGATAGTTTCTGAGGGCAATAGGGGGGGCATCCCGCTCGCCCTAGCCAAACTAACCCAATCGCAGTGCAGCTAAAGGTAGAGTGAAACCGTTATGGTAAAAGTCGTAAAACTAGCAGTAGAAGGCGAACTCGAAAGCGGTTACGCAGTCGAGTTGGTGGATATCCGGGAAGATGGCAAGCCCACCAGTATTGAGGGAGGCGTCATCGGTCAATTACCGCCGGCGATCGAGATTTATCGGGACTATTTGGCGTGGAAAGAACGCTACGAACAGTTATGCAATTTGCATCAACAAAGCTTTCGGGGATTGAGAAAACGCAACTCGGCGGTGAAGCTGCCCACGGAAATTTCGCAGCGATCGCGATCGGAATGCAGGAGAGAATGTCAGGCAGCAGCGAACCGATTGAAAGCCAATTTTAAAGAATGGTTGGAAAGTCGCGAATTCCGCAAGGTTTTGGATAAGGTGCAAATTCACTTAAATCCACAAGATAATATTCGAGTTTTGATTCAAACCGAGGATTTGAATTTATGGAAGTTTCCCTGGTCGGAGTGGAACTTATTTGAGAATTACCACCGAGGGGAAGTCTGTTTTAGTCCGTCAGAATTTCGGGGAATAGAGGAACCTCTAGCCACGCGCCGCCGAAAAGATGTGAATATTTTAGCGGTATTTGGGGATAGCAGCGGGATTAATTTGGATAAAGACGAGAAAACGATAAAGGGATTGCGATCGGTGGGGGCGGAACCGCAACCGATGAAAGAACCGGGAGTGAAACAATTTCGCGATCGCCTGCGGGAGAAACAATGGGATATTTTGTTTTTTAGCGGACATGGGAACAGTGAAGATAGGGAGGAAAAAATTCGGCTGAATGGCGAAGAGTGGGTGACTCCCGAGCGCATGAAATCCGACCTGAAAGAAGCGATCGGCAATGGGTTAAAGATTGCTATATTAAATTCTTGTTTGGGATTGGGATTTGCACGTCAGGTGGTGAGCGAGTTTCATTTGCCGATCGCGATCGCGATGCGGGAAAAAGTCCCCAACGAATTCGCCCAGACCTTTTTGGAATACGTACTGATAGAATACGCCCAAAAAGGCGAACCCTTGTATGTGGCAGTCCGCAAAGCGCGGGAGCGACTCGCGGATGATTGGCGCGATCGACTTCCCGGCGTGGAGTGGTTGCCAGTGACCTGCATGAATCCCGCCACCCGACCCCCCACCTGGGCCGACTTGCACCGACCCGTCGCCTTGCGAGAAGTCGCATTTGCCAGTCTTTTGTGTACCACTTTGGTGATGGTGGCGCGCTTTATGGGGTTATTGCAACCGTTAGAGTTGGCGGCATTTGACCATTTAATGCGGATGCGACCCGATGAAGGGCCAGACGATCGGTTTTCGATAGTTACAATAACTGACGAGGATGATTTTCCCGTGACAGATAAAACACTGGCACAAGCATTGGAGAACTTAATACAGCATCAACCTTTAGCGATCGGTTTGGATATTTTACGACCTGAAGACCAGCCTCCTGGCAGTGAGGCACTGACCGCACAATTCCATAAAAATAAAGAACTGATAGTTGGCATTTGCCAATACGAGGATTCAACAAATAAAAAGATTACACATGGTCACCCACCTCATCCTGCTAATCACGAAAATTATGTAGCATTCAACAACATTATTGAAGACAACGATGGATTTGTTCGTCGTCTTTTGTTAGCAAGAACGGCACGAGAAGAAAACCAGTCTAAATGTCCCGTAAGTTACTCATTAAGTGCTTACCTTGCTCTGACCTATTTAGAGAAATATTTAGAGACAGAAGAAGGCTCGATGTTCGGTCATCTAAAAACAGAGGAAGGCTTGTTGAAGATAGGTGAAACTAGCGAAGGTAATTTGATGATTGGTGACGTAGTTTTTAAACTGGAGAAAGGAAAGGGTTTTTACTACAAAATAGATGACAGTGGCCATCAAGTTTTAAGCAATTACCGAAACCGAAAACAATTCGCCTATGAAATACCGTTGAAGCAAGTGGTAAAAGGTAATATCGATCCTGACAAAATTCAAAATCGCATCGTTCTAATTGGGGTGATGGATAGAGAGAAATTGGCTACTCCTTTCGGTAATCGATCTACACAGAAAATGTCAGGAGTAGTTGTTCACGCACAGATGGCAAGCCAGATAATAGATACTGTACTAAAGAAAAGGCATTTGCCCTGGTTTTGGCCTCTTTGGGGAGACGTTGTGTGGATTGTTTTCTGGTCTTTTGTGGCAGGTCTACTAATTCGGTACTATCGCTCTCCCCTACAACAGCGATTGGGTATTATTGTGACAATTGGAGTATTATATGGAGTATGTTCGTTCGTTTTCTCAACAATGGCAGGGTGTTTGCCACTGGTTCCATCCGCACTCTCTTTAGTGGCAACAGGTGTAATTTTGGAAGGTTACATTAATTCTCAATTCAGAGGACAAAAGAGTGCAAAAGTTTTGTTTCTAGGTAAATATTTAGGGAGTGACAATCATGGTTCGTAAAAAATCTGTCTGGTGGCCGATTCAACTTTCCAGTGCGATTATAGCACTGGTTGGTGTCAGTAGTTTTGCTCAAGTACAGTCGTATCCTATTCCATTCGAAATGCCACCCATAATTATCTCGAGGTTTCCACCACCACCAGACAATGGGACGCCGGGTAACACCGTAGGTGGAGGCATTCGGCGGACTACTCAAGAATGTGGAATAGAAATACCTCTCATTGCCTTAGCACCTACTTTCCAAGAACCAGAACCGAACCAAGTCTGGAGTCAAACAACTAAAGAGTCTCCTTCTCTATTCTTTTACGTTCCTTACAAGCCCGAAAATATAAAATCCGTCGAGTTCAGACTGAGCGATTCAGAAAATGTACCTGTCTACAAAACCAGAAATATTCAAATAGTTGGAACTCCTGGTCTGCTGAGGATCCAACTGCCATCTCGCCTGAAAAACGGGCAACCGCTAGAATTGGATAAGAACTACAAGTGGAACTTGTATCTTGATATTAATTGTGATTCTTCCTCGTCTGGAATTGAACCCGAGCGGGTTTCTGGGTGGTTGCAACGAGTAGAACGGCCCGAACTCGACCGGAGTTTGAACTTAGCGGAAACCGAGTTAGAACGAGTCAATCTGTATTTTGAGGAGGAAATTTGGCAGGATACCTTGACCCTTCTAGCTGAACTGCGCGCTCGGGATATGAAAAACAATGAGGTGACTAGCCAATGGAATAAGCTCATGGAAGACGTTCTGTCAGATATCAATATAGAGGCAATGGAAGACGTTCTGTCAGATATCAATATAGAGGCACAAGACAACCCAGAAGAAATGAAACTAAAAATTCGCGAAAAACTTACCTCAGCACAGTTTGTCGATCCCGTTATCTTAGAGGAAGAATAAGATTCAATGCACATTCTCCATCAGTAGTTTGGACGCAGCAGTGCGCTTTTGTCATACCTTTTGTCAAAAATAATGTTGGAGATGCTTCCGACTTTCTGACTCCTCCTCTTGTAGAGACGCGATAAATCGCGTCTCTGACTCGGAGCCGGAGGTAACTGACTCTAAAATCGTTATCGAAAACGGTATAACGGGGCGGTATTTAATCCCAAGCATCGTAAGTAATACCAGACAGGAAATCCGCCCCTTAATTCCAAAATCCAATAGCAGTTTAATAGACTATTGAAGAGAAATATTTAACCAATTACCTACCAAAACAAAGGGTGCCCAGTAGTAAGGTTTACTAATTTCTGTTTTTTTGTCCAAAAGATATCTTTGAGCTTCCCTCAATGCTTTAGCTCTGGATTCGCCTTTTTGAATTAATTCTTCATAAAATCTACCCATTAAATCTGCGGTGGCTCGATCGTTCACTAACCAGAGAGAACCGATTGTACTACGCACGCCTTCTTGCACAGCTACTCCAGCAAGTCCTAAAGCAGCTTTTCCATCTCCTGTAGCTGTCTCGCAGGCACTCAAGACAAGTAGTTCAATTGGATCTTGTTGTCGAGTCCTCAGAAAGCTTTCTAGCATATTAATAGTAATACGATTGTCAAAAGCCAGAATATATGTTCGATCCGGTTTGGAACTGAACTGACCATGAGTTGCTAGGTGAATCAAAGGAAAACGAGGAGGCAAGTCAATTTTATTTTTGAGGTTTGTGCTAGTAAAACTTCCATCGCGCAAAGTTGAAGTTTTAGTCGGTAGTATGTTTTTAATCTGGTTAAGTTCGTTGTCTACATAAGGTAGTTTATCGACGTTAAATTCTTCGGGGGGTTCGCTCAGTCCACCCGCTAAAACCTGTGGGGTTTCCAAAACTTGAGAATCTCGCCACTCTAATCGGGGGATTATAGCTATGTTATAATTCTGAAACAAATAGTTTTTTCCATCAAAAATAACTGACATGGGAATATTTCTCAACAGGCTATCTAGTCGAAAGACTAAGGTGTTGTTTGTCTGCAGCTTATTTTTTATTGGAGCAATTATTAAGTCATAAATAGATTGTGCATCTTCTTTTATTTCATATACATTGTCTTCTCGTTTTTTTAAATTAAATTCTAGCCGATTAATTGTATGAGTGAAATTGATTCTCAATGTAGGATTTGAATCGTGTTCCAAATCTTCACCCGCCAAAGAAAGTATCACTTCTACACGATTTTTTAATACAACGGGATAAAGAATGACTGCATTCGGGTCTTCATTATGGATTTTTGCCAAATTATCCACGACAACCTGCTGAGCTTGCTGCAATGATTGGGCGTCAGAAAGAGATTCCGAGCCTTCTAATTGACAGTTCAAAAAGTTTTCAAGTTCAGCCACTTGAAGCAATTCAATAACTGTGAGTGCTTGTTGGAGATTATTCTGGGAAGCGGTTGTTTCTTCTGCCGATCGCTGCAAAAGCAAATCCACTAATTCCCGATAGATGGGTTCGACCTGCTCCTGAAAGTCAAACTGAAGATTAGCATTCACACTTTGGTTGGAAGACAGGCTATCGATGAGTTGAAAATCGATACCTAGCAATCCTTTACGGACTTTCTGGAGGCTATCAACAGCTTGAGTGTATTTATCGATCGCCTGCTGACGCTTTGCCGAATCTCCACGTTCTGCTTGCGCTTTTAAGATTCGCCCTTCCTGCGCTTGCCATTGATAAATTAAGTCAGGCGCATCTATCCGCTCCGCTATTTCTAAGGCTTTTTGGGTAAAGCTTGTCCCTCGTTCTAAGTTTTGGGTTGGTTGTTCAGAATACAGTTTACCCAAATAACCCAAAGCATAAGCTTGCGATCGCATATCGCCTAAGCTTTTTGCCTGTTGGTTCGCTGTCTCCAATAGCTCTGCAATTTCTGACTGGGAATAAACTGCCGCTCCCTGCGTCTTATTGAAAGCGATCGCATTCTGTGCTAAATTAATTCTGGCATGAACTGCCGTTTGCGTGGGGGGTAGCTCGCGCAAGGCTTGTTTAATTTTAGGCCATAATTCCTGCATTCTAGAATTGCCATTTTTCACAAACGGTGGTAAATTCTCTTCCCACATTTGAGCTTGTTCAGCCCACCACTGATGTGTCTCTACCAAGAAGCTAAACTCATTGAGTCTTGTCTGGACTTGAATCCTGGGCGAAGACTTCGATTCGATTGCCGTTTGTCGATATGAGTTTAATAAATCTTCGTAAAAACCTAGGTAATCAGTATTATCTCTACCCTTAAAAATATCTTCAACCTGAGTAAAACTCAATTCTTCCCGCCGCCGTTTTCCTAAACCTTTTTTGGTATTACCTAAGCTTAACAAAGCAGAGACTCTGATGCTCGGATAATCCTCTTTTGCAAGCTCACAACTACGCTCTAAATACTCTTTAGATTTATCCAGATCCCCTATTTGATAAAGGGTTGTGCCTAAGCTAAGATAGCTAGTTGCTTGTAGCTTTGGATCGATTTGTTGTTCTATCTGTTCCCCTAGTCGATATAAAGTTTGCAAAGCTCGCCGATAAAGCCCTAAATTTTGCATGGCTTGCGCTTGGTTGATTTTGCTACCGATCGCTCCTTTTTCATCTCCCAATTCGGCATAAATCTCTTCCGCTTTTTGCCACAGGGGTAGCGCAGTTTCCGCGTCTCCTCGCGCCAGCAATAAACGCGCTTTGGTACTGAACACCCGCGCTAAAATTTGCTGCGATTTGAGATTAGAGTCTTCCCGGGCATTTAGTAGCGATTGACTCTGTTCGATCGCACTCTGGGCTTGTTCCCATTTGCCAAGTTGCTGATAGGCTAATGACAGATAGTTCAGCACTAAGGCGCGATCGCTGTCGTCACCTTCTGCTAACTGTTCCTGCCACAGGGCGATCGCATCGGTAAATCTTCCCTGTTTGTACAATTCGAGCGGATTTTCGCCTAAATTTTGCGCCACAAACTGGCGGCGATCGCCCGCTGTTTCAGCCTGGGTAGGCGGGGTTTGTTCCTGTAGCCCCACCCGTCCAGGGTGAGGGATTCTTTCAGCTTTTCCCGGTAACAGTTGCAGACTGATGGTGGCGATCGCTGCTGCGATTCCCAAACCCACCACTCGCATCCCGCGCTTTAAAATCCGTTGAACCTGATAGAAAAATGAATCCCATTTTCTTGCCACGTGCTTTCCCCCGAATCAATATCAACTAACGGTATGCCCCAATCTATTCTAGCACTTAATCTGTCGCTCCATTGCAATCCCAATCCCAATCCCACAGACGCTAAAAAGTTGGTTTCGGGATTCTCGCGATCGCCGCTATTCCATCCAGTTCCCACATCCACAAATGGAATCAAATTCACCACTGCTTGATGCTGTTCCAATGGCAAAACGGGAACCCACAACTCTGCGGAAGCAAATGCGCCGCTATCGGTGAGCAAGGTGTCTTGCCGATAGCCGCGCACTGTATTTTGTCCTCCAAAACCGATTTGTTCTAGTGACACTAACCGAGAGGCAAGCTGAACCTCCGAACGCAGTAAAACTCTGGGTGAAAATAGGGCGGGTTTAGTTTCTCTTCCCAGCAGTCGCAACCACTGCACGCCGCCACGCCACCCGAAAAATCCAGCATCTGCTTCGCTTTCGTTGACGGTGGTATCCAACCCATCAATGCCGAGGCTAAACTGCGATCGCGCGGCAAAAACCTGTCGCGCTTCGCGGTGGGTCCATTCCTGAAAAAATCGCACTGCATTAATCCGGGTTTCTCCATCTTCGTTTGCGCCCAGAGATAGGGGAAAGTCTACTCCTAATATGGAACTTTGGCTTTCTCTGCGGGATAGGGTAACACCTAAAGCAAATTCTTTGATATCTAGATTGTTGCTGTTTTCTTCCGGCAACACCCGATAAATCAACGGTTGTCGATAGGTTAATTCGTAATTTTGGGAATCGGATTCGATATCCAAGTCTTGAAATGGCGAACTAACAATTTCTCCATTGGCGCGACTGTAGGAGAAGGCAAGGGTGCCGTTACTCGCATTGATGGGAACGGTATAGTTAATATCCCAGCGATTGCCGCCGTCACTGCGCCCGTATCCCAGGCTCAAATTATCGCCAATTCCTAATAGATTGCGATAGCCTAATTGTCCTTGTTGTTGAAAACTTCCCACTGCCGGATTGCGATTGTTATCCACCACAATCTGGGATGCGAAACGGGGTGCTTCTTCCACGTTGACAAATAGCACATTGGTGCCCGGAGTGTTGCCGTGGGAGAGTTCGGCGGTGATGCGAGCGATCGCCGGGTCGAGTTCGAGCTTTCGCAATGCCTCGATTAGGTCGTCGCGGCGGAAGGGTACTTCGCTGATGTGCGCTAAGCGCGACCGCACGTAGGCGCGATTGAGTCCTGCCTTGGCATTGGAATCGCTCTGCTCCCCATTATTGTTGCCGGAATCGGAGGGAGGCAGCGTTCTCACTTTGATGTCTATGTCATCTAACTGACCTTCGACGACTTGGACCGCTACGTTTCCATTTCGGATGGTTTGCAGGGGAAGGTAGGCCCCGGAGGTGATGTAGCCTTTTTGCACGTAAAGGTCGGTTATTGCCGATCGCGCTTGCAGCAGTTCCTCGAAAGCGAGGGGGCGATCGGTAAACGGTGCGAGTACCTCGGCCAATTCTTCGGCGGTAATTGCGGTGTTGCCTGCCACTTCAAACCGTTTAACGATTAGGGTTTGGGGGATATCTAGTTCCAGTTGTTTGGCGGCGATTGACCGAGGGTTGAGGGGGGATGAAACCTCTCGATCGCAACCCCGGCGGGGACGCCAATCGGGATAGGTGCGATCGCCATTCGGGTCATCGATGAGAACCACATTACCTTTGCGATCGCGAATCCACCCCTTTGCTTCCACAATCGGCGATCGGGCGGCGGTATTCACAGCAGACTGGGGCGATCGGGTGGTTTCCCTGCCAGAATTTTCGGCGATCGGTCGCAAATCGTCCCAAATCGCCTCTGCGGGCAGGGGGTCTGCTGGGTTATAGGGCACTCCACCCAGATTCGTATCCACAAACCAGCTACTCGCATTTGGCCCCTCATCCACATCGCATCCCTGAGCGATTAAGCCTCCTGCTTCCACCGGATCCGGTTCCTGGTTAAATAAGCCCTGAGTGGGGTCAACTTCCGGTCGGCGGATTTCCACAACCCCATCAATTCCGAATTCTGAACTCGCATCAATTTGGCTATCAGCCGATCGAAAATCGCCTTCAGTTTCGAGTGTAATATTCCCACCGCGTCCCTCAACAGCATTGGCGCGAATATCGCTATCTTCTAAACCCACTAAAGTTTGGGTATCGATTGTGATATTGCCGCCACTGGCAGTCCCTTGGGTTGCATCTGTAGTGATGCTGCTATTGTTGCGTAACCGCAAATCGTTGGTCGTTATTCTAATATTGGCATCGCTGCCTGCTGCAGTTTGGGCATTGAAACGGCCATTATCTAAGCGGATATTGGGTGCATTAATCTCAAGGTTTCCTGCACTGCCCTCACCTAAACTTTCTGCCCTGATGGTACTGGGTTGAGCCAATGAACTGCCACCCACTTCCACCAAGTCAGTATTGATGATAACATCTCCAGCTCTTCCAATACTGTGTTTGCGACTTCTGGCAGAAACAGTTGCCCCTTCTAACACTCGCAATTCTGGAGTATTTATTCTTAAGTTACCCCCATTTCCGGTGCCTCCCGTTGATGCGGATAAACCAGCGGGAGGCTTTTCATCAATTGAGCCTCTAGATTCTACAAAGTCAGGAGTATCGATTCTCAATTCCCCCCCATTTTCCGTTTCTTCCGTTGAATCGATTACGCCTCTAGCTTCTACAAACTCCGAAGCATTGATAATTAGATTTCCGGCGTTACCAGACGAACCTTCGGCGGCTTCGGCTCGGATTTGTGCGCGGTTGATAATCAATCGTCCGGTATCAATCGACAAATTTCCTGCATTGCCAGTACCTTGGGTTTCTGCAAATAAGCCGCTGGGTTGAGGTATTCCACTTGCACTTGAAAAGCCGATCGCTTCTATAACATTAGCATTTACCGTTAAATTTCCAGCATTTCCTCCAGTAAAGGTAGTTGTGGATATTACTCCGCCATCTTCCAGTCGCAATAGGTTGGTTGTTACACTTACATCTCCGGCATTACCCTTCAACTCCCCATCGCCTAGCGTCAACATCCTATTCTCTTCTGGTATATTGGCTTGAGCGAATATACTACCATCTCGTCTAACTAGGATAGAATCCTCAGCAAAGACATCTACATTTCCACCATTTCCATTTCTAAAAGTAGAAGCTGAAATTTCTCCGAAATCTTCAACAAGTAACTGTCTAGCAGTAACCGTCAAATCTCCTGCGCGTCCTGTGCGAAATGTTGCTGTAGATACGATCGCTCCCTCTCGCACGGTTAAATTGTCTGCTGCGATCGCAATTCCTCCCCCATCTAGATCGCCTTGAGTGTTCGAGATAATTCCCGACCCTTGCGCGACCAAAACATCTCTGCCTCGCACCTGAATCGTTCCGCCACCAATTCCACTCGTATTAACCAGAGATCTACCAATTAATTGGATGTCTTGGAAATTCTCGACTCCGGAATAATTTAAGGCAAAACCATTCTGGCTCTCGACGAGCTTCACTGCACTGTTTGCACCAACTGCGCCTAATTCAATTCGTCCTTGCGGTGCCGTTATAATTCCCGTTTCCAGGATAACATCGCCACCCACAAGCGCTATATTTTTTCCGGGTTGTACCTGCAAACCTTGGGGAAGTAGTGCTTCTTCAGGAGGTCCTGATGTCGGTGGTTCTACGCCTGACGGCGGTTCTACTCCTGGCGGGGGTTGGAATCCTGGCGGGGGTTGGAATCCTGACGGTGGTTCTACTCCGGGCGGTGGTTCTACTCCGGGCGGGGGTTCTACTCCGGGCGGTGGTTCTACTCCGGGCGGTGGTTCTACTCCGGGCGACGGTTCTACTCCTGGGGGTTGTGCCTCTGGAAATCCTGGGGGTAATTCAAAACTACTCACCGCGATCGCTCCTGGATTTGCGCCGAATTGCAAGCCCACAGGAACGCTCACGGTTAATAACCCAGCATTTTGGGGAGCGATCGCGCTAAATTCGCTGCCATCTGCAAACTGAATGCTACTGGCTGACGTGGCGAAAAACGAGCCACCGAGATTGAGTTGAGCGTTTGGGCCAAATATGATGCCATTTGGATTTAATAAAAATAGATTGGCTGTGCCGTTCGCTTCGATAATCCCATTAATATTGGAGACCGAACCTCCCGTCACTCGACTAAAAATATTGCTGATTTCGGGCCTAGCATTAAACAGCGCTCTGGTATTTTGCAATACAGAAAATTCTGTAAAGCTATGAAACAGATTTGTGCCGGCAGCAGTGCCCCCTTCAATCGTGACTGTGTTGCCCTCTTCGGTAACGGTAGAATTGACTGGCAGTGTGGCATCAGGGACAATTTGCCCCTGGGCGATCGCGCCAAACACTATCTCCCAACTGGCTAGCCCGCACAGAGTCAGACTGCCTAAGCTCCAAACGTGGTACAGACCCTTTTTCATGATAACCTCCGATACGTTTGGAAACCCCCGTGCTTTAGCCGGGGGAGGAAAAACGAACGTGCGGCTTTAGC
>NZ_JAJENT010000641.1:0-18824 GCF_035615515.1 Phormidium sp. CCY1219 | reverse complement strand
GTGGGGGAACCGTGGGTCAGTCGCTCGGCTTATATCCCCACGGATAAATCCGGGGGCTTTACGCCGATTCTCGGTAACAATCTCCCCCGGCACGAAAGAGGAACTCTCAGCGCCAATCTAAGTTTTTTCTATGCTGAACCCTCGCGGACGGGCTAATCCCTTATTGTATCGCCTGCGTCTGAGTATTGTTGAATTATCGATCTGTCTGTTTCGCCCCCATCAAGATATCTTGATATTTAGAAGGGAACCCGCCCCTTGGCTCGTCATGCAGTAAAACCAAGCAGAGCAGTAGGGCTTGACCGCCCAGAGTTCAATTGATTGAAACCCTCCGGAGATTGGGCTGAAATGCCGGTATTTTCCCCCAAACAAATAAAGTTTTTAAATTATAACTCAAAAATGGGAAGAATGTCAATCAATTCTCACCTAAAAAATCAGCAATCCTTAGAGCGTTGCAAACTGACAGTGAAACTGCTCGAATGGTTAAAATTGCAGTGGTTAGCGGCGGTAAGCATTCCCCTGGTCGTCCTCTGGAGCATAGGGCCACTGAACGCCCAGACGGTGGGTTCACCCGCCGCCCAACCCGAAGCGAAACTTTGGGAATCCTCTGATGCTAGGGATATCGAGCTATCATCCACATCTGCCGATACCATTCAATCGGGCACCCGGGTGATGTGGAACGATCGCCCCCTAGCCATGAATTGGACGCAGTGGCAAATCAATGGCGAGCAAAAGATCCGGTTCACAGGGATTGCCGATGTGGATCTGATGGAACAGATGGGCGTCGAATTGTTAAATACCGACTCCCCGAGCATCCAGCCCGTGCGATGGTTTTCCGATCCGAAATTAGACCCGATCGTTTTACCCGCGCACCGACGCGGACCGTTGCGCTATCTCGATATTACCCCGTTAGCCGATATTCATGGATGGCAGATAACCGTAGAAGGAGAAACCCTCAACATTGTCTCGCCACCGGCTCGAGTGCAAAGCATTCGACATCAACCCGAAGCGGGATCCAAAGTGGTTATCGAACTCGATCGCCCCACAGCATTCGGCGTCAGCGCCACTCGCATCGACACATCGTCACAAGAAGACCCAAATCCCGATGGGGTGGTGGGCGAAACCCCAGAACCAACCCAACCGATGCAACAATTGACGATTCGCTTAGATGCGATCGCCTCAGAACAGCTCTGTACCCTCTTCGGGGCGAAAAGAGACTCTCGAAACCCTAGCAAAGATCTTAACTGTACCGACGGCCAGTGTGGGGGCAGGTTCACTGTCGAGAATTGCCAATCAGCGACCACTGAAGGGAACCCGGGCGAAGGCACCACGGTAAGATTTGAAATCCCGCTCTCTTGGCGTCCCCGCCTGTGGACTCACGAGGACCGCTATGCATTAACCATCGACCTGCAATCGAATCAAATCCCAGAGCGAGATATTGCGTGGGCTCCCGGAGTCCGGTGGCGACAGCAAGGGATAGAAGTGGGCAGCGATCGCTTTTCGGTGGTGTGGTTAGAAGTCAATCCCACCCAACAAGGAATCAGCCTGCGACCCATCAGTGTCAGTTCCCCAAACGACGGAATTGCCCCCCTGAGTGAAATTGCCACAACATCGGGTGCAGCAGTGGCGATTAACGGCGGATTTTTTAATCGGAACAATCAGTTACCGTTGGGGGCGATTCGGCGAGATGGCTGGTGGTTTTCCAGTCCGATTCTGGACCGAGGGGCGATCGCTTGGAATGATGTCGGCAGTTTTGCGATCGCCCGGTTGAGTTTAGTCGAAACCGTCATCACCCACACCGGCGAACGTCTCCCGGTGCAGTTTCTCAACAGCGGCTACGTGAAAGCCGGGATTTCTCGCTACACCCCAGATTGGGGGTCGAGCTACACTCCCCTCATCGATAACGAGATCGTGGTGGTGGTGGAAAGAGGACAAGTCACCGAGCATTTGTCTGGGGGTATGGCCGGTGAAAACTCCTTTGAGATTCCTGAAAGTGGTTATCTGTTAACCCTCAGAGCCTTTCAATCTGCTGCTAGCAAACTGGAGGTAGGCTCTTCCCTGCGCGTCGAATGGGCCACAGATCCGAGATATCTGAGCGTGTATCCCCATATTTTAGGTGCAGGACCGGTGTTATTGCGACATGGACTAATGGTCTTGGACGCTACAGGGGAGCAATTTAACGAGAACTTTTCCCGAGGAAAAGCCAGCCGCAGCGCGATCGGCAAGACCGAACGGGGAACCCTGGTCATAGCTACGGTTCACAACCGCATCGATGGTCCCGGACCCACATTGACCGAAATGGCAAGCATCATGGAACAACTCGGCGCAATTGACGCCCTCAATTTGGATGGCGGTGGTTCCACCACCCTTTACCTCGGCGGTCAACTCTTAGAACATCCGCCTCGGATCGTCCCCCGGGTTCACAATGGCCTGGGAATTTTTATCGAGGATCCTGCTGCAGATGCGGGCAAACTTTAAAGTTTGTTTAAAGCACTCGGTTATGAAGTAAAGAGTTGGTATAGATGCCTTGCATCCGTCAGTTGAGAGATGACGGGGGTGAAATCCCCTGTTATCGTAGGGGTTAGTAAGAGATATTGCCGAATTTTGCCAATTTTCTCGAACTATCCCTCTCCCCGGTGCAGTTTTCGGCAACCTATCTTCACCCAAAACCGAGATGGTTAGGGGGGAAATCATCCGGATACAGCGATCAAAAATAGGGTAGAGAACACTTTTCAAAAATTTTAGCCGGGAAAACCCCCGAGGGGCTTTGCCGATAAAAGATTGACCAGTGGCGAGAATGCCGCCTGTGGGAGGGATAAGCCCTTCTCATCAAGACACTACCACCTCGCGTAGCAGGTGGAGGAGCATTCATGTAAGTTTACGGAGATAAAGTTATGGCTAATCCTCAAGAAGTTCTGCCAGTTTCTGCCACAACTGAAACGCCAGAATTACCCACCGTTGCCTCTACAGAATTACGTCCTTGGGGTTCTTTCACGGTGCTCGAAGATGCAAAAGGCTATAAGATTAAGCGGATTGAAGTCAAACCGGGACACCGCCTCAGCTTGCAAATGCACCACCACCGCAGCGAGCATTGGATCGTGGTGGCGGGAACGGCAAAAGTGGTTTGCGGCGATCGCGAAGAAATGCTGACGAGCAATCAGTCTACTTACGTGCCCCAGTGTACGAATCATCGTCTGGAAAATCCCGGCGTGATTCCCCTGATTTTGATTGAAGTTCAAAATGGAGAATATTTGGGCGAAAATGATATCGTGCGCTTTCAAGACGACTATGCCCGGGCAAAAAAATAAACCCTAGGGTTTAGCAAAGTCAAGCAAGCTTTGGGATTGCAGGCAAAGCGCCCTATACGTAGCAACAATTGCGAAAAGAATCTAGATCGCCTCCACAGGCACATCTGGGGGCGATTTTTGCTGGGAAGCTTGATGGCGCGTATTGCGGGTTCAGGGTTGGCGTCTCAATGGGGAAGCCAATCGGTTGTTATTTTTTAGGGGAGGGCACTCCTTTAGGGCGATAACGCGATAGAATAGCGATCGCCGTGCGAGCTGAGTCAGCCACAGCCAAAAGACCATGATTACTCTGAGCCAAGCTGCATCTGTCGAAGTCAACCGTCTCAAGCACAAACGGGAAAACCCAGAGGGTTTATTGTTAAGGTTGGGGGTTCAGACCGGCGGCTGTTCTGGGTTGTACTACACGATGGAGTTTGACGCCGACTCAAAACCGGAGGATGTGATTTACGAGTGCAATGGGATTAAAGTGGCGATCGAACGGCAAAACTTGGAGTACCTAAGCGATCTGAGCTTAGATTATTCTGAGGATTTGATGGGGGGCGGGTTCCGCTTTCATAACCCCAATGCCACCGAGACCTGTAGTTGTGGAAACTCCTTCTACCGCGAAGATGCTTCCTCCCATGCCTCCCATGTCTAGCCGAGGTTGTCTAGGGGCACTCTAGCAGCGATGCGATCGCCCCTGCCTCAGCCCAAAGCGTCGGCGCTTTGTCTTTTTTTACCAAAAAAATTGACACAACCCCTGCCGATCCGATATAGTTATAGATTGTTGTAAAGTTGCCCACACAAAAACTTGGATACCCTGTAACTCATGCCCACTATTCAGCAACTCATCCGTAGTGAACGCCATAAAATCAAGAAGAAAACCAAGTCGCCAGCTCTAAAGAGTTGTCCTCAGCGTCGTGGAGTTTGCACGAGAGTTTATACCACAACGCCGAAAAAGCCAAACTCAGCTCTGAGAAAAGTAGCGCGGGTTCGCTTGACTTCTGGATTTGAAGTGACAGCCTACATCCCGGGAATCGGTCATAACCTACAAGAACACTCCGTGGTGATGATCCGGGGAGGTCGGGTGAAGGATTTACCTGGCGTTCGTTACCACATCATTCGCGGTACCTTAGACACGGCGGGGGTGAAGGATCGCCGTCAAGGTCGTTCTAAATATGGGGCGAAGCGTCCTAAATAACGACTCAATTGCTAAATAAGAGGAGAAGCGAAGCAAGGAGATAGAGACAGGATAAGGGAGTAGATTCGTTTTTCAGTAGAATTCCGACCCGAAGGGTTCATGTGAAAAAAACACCCCCGACGCCTAGAGTGGCAATGACCGCTTACCGCCAAACAAGGTGGCGAAAATCCGCCGGATTATTGCAGTGGATTTCGCAGCAGGCGGAAACAGAGGCGACTGTCCGAATCAATCTTTGCAGGGTTTCGATGTACCAGGATTTCATCCAAACGGATGAGCGCTGTTAATGCGCAAATCGGTACAATACCTCCAAGGTAAAAATCGCCGCGATGGACTGGTGAGTTCAAAATCGGACTTAACGCAGTGTGGGTGACGATCGCGCTGGAATCTGGGAAGGTAAGCAGAGGAGAATTCTGCAGCTTCATCCGAGCCGCTCGGCTCGGAAAAGAGTCAGCCAAGTGAAGGGGTCTTGAGAAGACAGCGGGTAGAAAAGCGATCGCTGTTAGCCAGGGGAGACCCGGTTTAATTCAGCCGCTCGATGCGATCGAGTATGATGACCTCAAAGGGGCGAACGACTTGGGCGCGATCGACATACCGTGAAAAGCCGAGCTGCAAAAGGGGAAGAAATTCCCAAGCAGCAGACAGGCAGCGAAGAAAAGCTGAGTTCATCGAGAAAAAGGCGAGCGATCGAGGTGGAAAGCCTAGATGCGATCGCAAAAACGGCTCGCGCGGGTGAAAAGCACAAGCAGCCAGGGGTTTGCACTCCTAGAGCCAATGGCGATCGCCAAAAACGGCCTGAAAAGGGCTGTTGGCAGTGAGCCAGTGCAACCCAAACGCTCCTTGGACAGGATCGGGAAGTGACCGAGCTGTAGCAAGAGCCGTCACCCTGAACGGGGAGCTAAAGAAATTGTCGAGCCTTCTACTCAGACAAGAAGGCCAGTGCTTCTGGTGCAAAAAGTTTGGGTAGGGGGTCAATTGACGATATTATTTGAACAAGAATTCCACAATAGTTTCGGTGAAAATTTACTATGTCTCGTCGCAGTGGTAGTCAAAAACGTCCAATTCCTCCGGATCCAGTTTATAATAGCCGCCTGGTTAGCATGATGGTGCGGCGCGTAATGGAGAGTGGCAAAAAATCCCTAGCCTCCCGCATTGTCTATGACGCCATGAAAACAATTGAGGAAAGGACTGGAGCCGAACCTCTGGAATTGTTCGAACAAGCAGTTAGAAACGTTACGCCTTTAGTGGAAGTGAAAGGACGCCGGGTGGGTGGTGCAACCTATCAGGTGCCGATGGAAGTCCGCTCCGATCGCGGAACGGCTCTGGCACTGCGGTGGATTATCCAGTATTGTAGAGCCAGATCCGGTCGCACGATGGCGGTGAAACTTGCGAATGAACTGATGGATGCAGCCAACGAAACCGGCAGTGCAATTCGCAAGCGCGAAGAAACCCACCGGATGGCAGAAGCCAATAAGGCATTTGCCCACTATCGGTACTAATTCGTAGGACAACCCGTTTCTTTTGAGAAACGGGTGTAAAATGTAAACAAGTTTTGCAAAAAATATTAAAATGTAACGGAGAAGCAGCAGTCCACAGCCGTCTGCCCCTGGGCAGGCCGATTCATGTGGATTGTCCTAGGAAATGGGTGGCTTCAACAGCTTGCTAGGACGTTAAAAAGCCTAGAGCGAAGCAGTCAACATCCTTCCGCAAGTCGAGAAGGGGCTGAGTGCAAACCACGACCTATCAGGAATGGTGTGTTCTCGAGTTCGCGAGACTCAAGCGGTTGTGGGAGCTAGGAAATCCGAAGCAGGTGTCTGGAATTAGCCAGAGATAACCTTTACCAAAGAAGTCGATCGCCCTGGTATCCCTTGGGATCGGCGGAAACACATCACTCGCTGTAAAAAGCACGCACGACTTGCTGCAAAACAAAAGGAGGTAGCTGTGGCACGTACTGTCCCGCTTAAAAAAGTGCGAAATATCGGAATCGCAGCCCACATTGATGCGGGTAAAACCACAACCACAGAACGGATTCTGTTTTACTCCGGGGTGGTACACAAACTCGGTGAGGTTCACGAAGGAAATACCGTCACCGATTGGATGAGTCAAGAAAGAGAGCGGGGCATTACCATTACAGCCGCTGCTATCAGTACCAACTGGAGAGAACACCAGATTAACATTATCGATACCCCGGGTCACGTAGACTTCACCATTGAAGTGGAACGTTCCATGCGCGTCCTGGATGGAGTGATTGCGGTGTTCTGTTCTGTGGGTGGGGTTCAGCCGCAATCAGAAACCGTGTGGCGGCAAGCCGATCGCTATAGGGTACCGCGCCTCGCCTTCGTGAACAAGATGGATCGAACCGGGGCGAACTTCTACAAGGTTTACAACCAGCTACGCGATCGCCTGCGGGCGAACGCCGTCCCCATCCAGCTTCCGATTGGCAGTGAAGACAACTTCACTGGACTGGTGGATTTGGTGAAAATGCAAGCACGCCTCTTCACCAACGACCTGGGCACCGACATGCAGGATACAGAAATTCCTGAAGACATGATGGAATTGGCCCTAGAGTATCGCAGCAAGCTGATCGAGTCCGTAGCGGAAACCAGTGACGAACTCACCGAAAAATACTTAGAAGGTGAAGAATTCAGCGAAGAGGAAATCCTCAGCGCTCTGCGTCAAGGCACCCTGGAGGGCAAAATCGTGCCGCTGTTGTGCGGTTCTGCATTCAAAAACAAAGGCGTACAGCTGTTGTTAGATGCCGTAGTGGATTATCTGCCCGCACCGATTGAAGTGCCGCCAATTCAGGGTACTCTGGAAAACGGCGAACCCACAGTTCGCAAAGCCGATGACGACGGACCGATGTCTGCCCTGGCCTTTAAAATCATGTCGGATCCCTACGGTCGTTTGACCTTCTTGCGGGTCTACTCCGGCATCGTGAAGAAAGGCAGCTATGTCTATAATTCCACCAAGGACAAGAAAGAACGAATTTCGCGCTTGATCGTTCTTAAAGCAGACGAACGGATTGAAGTAGATGAACTGCGAGCCGGAGATCTCGGGGCGGCGATCGGGCTGAAAGACACCTTCACCGGAGATACGATCTGCGATGGCGACGATCCCGTGATTCTCGAGTCCCTCTATATCCCCGAACCGGTGATCTCCGTAGCCGTGGAACCCAAGACCAAGCAGGACATGGAGAAGCTCTCCAAAGCTCTGCAATCCCTGGCACAGGAAGACCCCACCTTCCGGGTCAGTCTCGATCCAGAAACCAATCAAACCGTGATTGCCGGCATGGGCGAACTGCACCTGGAAATTCTCGTCGATCGCATGTTGCGGGAGTTTAAGGTGGAAGCCAACGTGGGTGCGCCCCAAGTGGCTTACCGCGAAACGATTCGCAAAACGATTCAGTGTGAAGGGAAATTCATCCGTCAAAGTGGCGGTAAAGGTCAGTACGGCCACGTCGTCATCGAACTCGAACCTGCAGAGTCAGGCACCGGCTTTGAGTTCGTCTCCAAAATCGTCGGTGGGGCAGTGCCCAAAGAATACATTCCTTCCGCCGAGGAAGGCATGAGAGAAGCCTGCGAATCCGGCATTTTGGCTGGGTACCCGCTGATCGATGTCAAGGTAACATTGGTAGATGGTTCCTACCATGACGTTGACTCCTCTGAAATGGCCTTTAAGATCGCCGGATCGATGGCCATGAAAGAAGGAGTGATGAAAGCCTCACCGGTTCTGTTAGAACCGATGATGAAAGTTGAGGTAGAAGTACCCGAGAACTTCCTCGGAGACATTATGGGCGACCTCAATTCCCGCCGTGGGCAAATCGAAGGCATGGACTCTGAAGAAGGAATTGCCAAAGTCACTGCTCATGTTCCATTGGCAGAAATGTTTGGCTACGCCACGGATATCCGGTCGAAGACCCAAGGCCGAGGGATCTTTTCGATGGAGTTCAGCCACTACGAAGAGGTACCTCGCAACGTGGCTGAACCCATTATTGCCAAAAGCAAAGGGAACGCATAATTATTAGTCAGACAAAAGTTGTCAGTGGTCAGTAGCACCCGATCGCTGACAACTGACAACTGACAACTGACAACTGACAACGGAAAAAGGAACAAAAAGTACATGGCACGCGCAAAGTTCGAACGGAATAAACCCCACGTCAACATCGGTACGATTGGTCACGTTGACCACGGCAAGACCACGTTAACTGCAGCAATTACGCTGACCCTCGCCGCTGGTGGAAACGCCACAGCGAAAAAATACGAAGAAATCGATGCGGCTCCCGAAGAAAAAGCACGGGGGATTACCATCAACACGGCTCACGTTGAGTATCAAACCGCCGATCGTCACTACGCCCACGTGGATTGCCCCGGTCACGCTGACTACGTGAAAAACATGATTACTGGGGCAGCTCAGATGGATGGCGCAATCCTGGTGGTCTCTGCGGCAGACGGTCCGATGCCCCAAACCCGCGAACACCTCCTGCTGGCCAAGCAGGTCGGGGTTCCCAATATCGTTGTCTTCTTGAACAAGCAAGACCAAGTGGACGATGAAGAACTCTTAGAACTCGTAGAACTCGAAGTTCGCGAATTGCTGACCGAATACGATTTCCCGGGCGACGATATCCCCATCGTTTCCGGTTCGGCTCTCAACGCCCTCGAAGCCCTCACCTCTAACCCGAATATCTCCAAGGGTGACAATGAGTGGGTGGATAAAATCTATCAACTGATGGATGAGGTGGATGCCTACATCCCCACTCCCGAACGGGCTGTGGATAAACCCTTCCTGATGGCCGTTGAAGACGTGTTCTCGATTTCCGGTCGGGGTACTGTGGCCACGGGCCGGATCGAGCGCGGCAAGGTCAAAGTGGGCGAAACCGTCGAACTGGTGGGCATCAAAGACACCCGCAGCACCACCGTGACCGGTGTGGAAATGTTCCAAAAAACCCTGGACGAAGGGATGGCTGGCGATAACGTCGGCGTGCTGCTTCGCGGTCTGAAAAAGGATGACGTCGAGCGCGGAATGGTAATTGCCAAACCCGGTTCGATTACCCCTCACACCCAGTTTGAATCTGAGGTGTACATCCTCAAAAAAGAAGAAGGCGGACGCCATACTCCCTTCTTCCCCGGCTATCGTCCTCAGTTCTACGTGCGAACCACCGACGTGACCGGCACCATCAACGCTTTCACCGCTGACGATGGCAGCGACGCAGAAATGGTCATGCCCGGAGACCGGATCAAAATGACCGTTGAGCTGATCAACCCGATCGCCATCGAACAAGGAATGCGGTTCGCTATCCGCGAAGGCGGTCGCACCGTGGGCGCTGGTGTGGTCTCCAAAATCCTCAAGTAGCATCCGCACCGCGTTAGCCTCTCGGGCAACATCGCTCTAACTCGGGAGCAGAAAAGCAACCTTTTATTACCCTGCTTTTCTGCTCCTGTTGTCTCTCTAACCACTCATTTGTCCCGGGTCTCGAAGTTCTGGATGGCTCATCCTTAACCCCTCTCGCCTGACCCCCGACAAATCACCACTGCAAAACTGTACCTAGAAAACTAAACATCCAATGGCAACTCTGCAGCAGCAAAAAATTCGCATTCGTCTCAAAGCCTTCGATCGCTCCCTCCTAGACACCTCCTGCGAAAAAATTGTCGATACCGCCAATCGCACCAACGCCACAGCGATCGGTCCGATTCCCTTACCCACCAAGCGCCGGATCTACTGCGTTCTGCGCTCTCCCCACGTGGATAAAGATTCTCGCGAACACTTTGAAACCCGCACCCACCGCCGGATTATCGACATTTACCAACCCTCCTCCAAAACCATTGATGCCCTGATGAAACTCGACCTGCCGGCGGGGGTGGATATCGAGGTCAAACTCTAAGCAACCCCATTGGGTTCCCCCCTCATTCCCCGGAAACCCCACCAATCCCGAACAAGCCGGAAAGCCGCAGGCAAAAGATACCCCAGTGCAGTGTTGTGTCCTCTGGATTCATCACTGGAGCGATATCAACTCATCCCTCAAACTGCATCCACGAGCATCTTTGCCCCTGGCGTTCTCCGGCTTTTCCCGGCAAGAAAAACCGAAAAACATATTAATATTTCTTATAACTCTGACCAAAATCCGACCGACTCCCCCCCTCCATTACCATAAAAAACTGCCCTTGTCAATACCCTCATGCGAAGATGGCTGCGAAAAAAATCCGCTACAGTAAGTAAAGAAGCGCAGTTACCGTTTTACCTGAGGGAAAATGCCATCGTCCTCCTCACTCGCAGTTCGAGAACTCCCCCTATTTCCATTGCCGGAAGTCGTACTCTTTCCCGGCAGACCCCTACCCCTGCATATCTTCGAATTTCGCTACCGAATGATGATGAACACCATTCTGGAGAGCGATCGCAGATTTGGGGTACTCATGTGGGATCCCGTGCAAGGCCAACCCGCCTCCATCGGCTGTTGTGCCGAAATCCTTCAATACGTCCGCTTGCCCGACGATCGCCTGAAAATGCTCACCTTGGGACAACAGCGATTTCGCGTCTTAGAATACGTCCGCGAAAAACCCTATCTCGTCGGCTTAGTCGAATGGATCGAAGATCGACCCACAGATCAAAACCTCCAACCCCTCGCCTCTGACGTAGACGAACTCCTCCGCGATGTAGTCCGTCTCTCGGCAAAATTGATGGACCGCGAAATCGAACTTCCCGAAGACATCCCCGACCTCCCCATCGAGTTGTCCTATTGGGTGGCAAGCAACCTTTATGGCGTCGCCTCCGAACAACAAGCCCTCCTCGAAATGCTCGATACCGCCACGCGACTGGAAAGAGAAGCCGAAATCCTCTCCTCCACTCGTTCTCATCTCGCGGCACGCACTGTCCTCAAAGATACCCTCAATGAAGATTAACCCATAACCCAGACTCCGGCTGATACAGCTATGGAAAAGCGGGGCCACTAGCACTCCCCAGCTCTTTCACACCCTTATCCGCCGGATTGGGTATGACGCGCTTGGTGCGTGACCCCCCCCAACCCCATCAGTGGGAGAATTCGCCGATCGCCAAGCGGGCCGCGCACCCAACCGTGCCTGCCCTTCCCCTCTCTTTTACCGGATGACCCTCCACCCATACCAGTGGCGCACCCCCAACCACGCCACCGACAGCAATGCCGCCAGAGACAGGGTAAAACCGCTATAGCTGACAATCAATCCCAACACCGGCAAAACCGCCCCGGCGATCGTGCTGAGCAAAACCGCCAACCCCGCTTGCCTGTTTTTCCCCAACCCCCACACCAATCCCAACAAGACCGGAAACACCAACATCCAGGCGAGCTTCACATCCATCAAGCGACTAAAATAGGTTAAACTCAGCAAGCAAGCAAAGAAAATCCCTGCCGCGATCGCCACATCTGATAACCGCATCGGCACGGATAAATACAACAGCATTATCCACCACAAAAATATTCCCGGTGCTAACAACAGCAAACGCGGCAACACCCCCGTATTCCGCACCGGATCCGTTGCCGTAAATACCCCAAACGGATTCCGCACCGACACATTTTCCTCAAAAACCCAACTAAACCGGGTACCCTCTCTTTCCAATTTGCGCTCCGTGGGCACGATACCACTGGCAAACTCTGCCCGATCGAAATTCGCCAGCACGGTTAACTGGAATTTTGACACCGACTTGCCCCCCGCATCGTAAACCCACCTCGGTCCCCCTTGGGCTTGATACCAGACGCGAAACCGGGTGGCTTCTCCCGCTTCTAGGGAAAAGGGAAAGCCATAATCCCCCGGGTTCACCTGTACTAAGCGCCTTCCATCCCGCTCGATGTGGAAATTTTGCAGCAGGGAATAGCCGTAAGGGGGCCGGAATTCAAAGAAAAAGTCTTCTTTCTCGTTCAATCGATTGATGACTTCATATTCCGCCTCGAAATCGGAGAGATAAATGGCTTTTTCATTACTCGGATCGGTGGCTTGGTTGAGGGTGACGTCAATTTGCGAGGCGGCGATCGCTAAATATCGATTCACCTCTCGCGTATCTTCCACTTTCACCGGTTCCCCATCCACCCAGCGATCGTAGGTGTAGGTTTCTTCTACTACATAGCGGATTTGCGGCGCGGCTTGTTCTAGGCGATCGCCGGATACAATTGCCGCCACCTCCTGGATCCGCCCTTGCTCCCAGTGATGATACCGATTCGCTAACGTGGAACATAAAAAAAATCCCCCCACCAACAAGGTCAGCACTAAGGCAAAATGCGGTAGGATTTGCAGCGATCGCAAATACCCAGTCAATCCAGCTTCTACCAGCGATCGCCCCTCTTCTCTGCCCTGGGTAGACCAATTTAACACCGCGATCGCAATTCCCAACCCCACCACCAACATAACCAGCGTGACGGATATCTTCAGCACTTGGCCACCGAATTCTATCAACTCATTCGGATGGGTTAAATCTGGCAATCCCGGAATTCCTTGAAACGATCCATTCATCTTTGTTTTTTAACCTCTCCTACAGATAGGGGGGGAAAGTAAAATAATCAACCCGCTTCATTAAAAAAATCAATACCTCAGTCGCAGTTACAACCCGGTTTTCTTCCCTCTAAATAAAGCAATTCGGTTTCTTATCCGCTTGATATTAGAACTGAGGCAATGGCTTGCAAGTCGATATAAATTTAGTAAATAGTGGAAATTGTCAGTCCTACAAATTGGCTCAATTTAGGACATGGGGCAATGCATACCCTGCTATTTTCTCCTTTTTTCTTGCAAAAACCTTGACTATTCTGGCGAAACGTGCTATGTTTTTTATTATGGGAAAATGTGCCGCCATATATATAGTCTGAAATGGCAACTCTCGAATGCGATCGCTTCTTTTTGCGCTTCTATTTCCAGAGAACAGCCTATCAGCAGCAACCCCATTAGTATTCGCTAAATTCAATAAATCGGCATCGAATATTTGCCGCAAAGGGGAAATCGATCGCACCCTAAAAATTCACTGCATTTCGATTGGTATTGATTGGGAAATTGAAAACCCGAGAATTTTTCTGTAGATTGAGGTCGTAGGGGGGAAGCGATCGCCCCTACCCACATTTGTGCATAATCACAAATGCGCCTCAGCATTTTATCCCTCGCCCTCCCCAACCCCCGCGATCGCCGCAGTTAAAACATCGGCGATCGCGGGGGTGAGTGTTTATCGGGGAAGTTTCGGGCGGGCAAAAGGGGGATAGTCAATCAAAACGCCCGGAATTTACACCGTTTGACCCTGTAAAAATGCTCATTCTCCGGGAAAATTCTCCCGGTTCGAGAAAATGACACATCTTTGTCACAGAAAAGTCAAACCAGCGTCATATCGGGTTCCTATTCTTTTAATTGAGAGAAACATGTTCACTCCTCACACCCCAAACACCCGATCGCATCCTCGATCGGGTTTTTTCTTTGCCCCCCTTCTGCCGATAAATGGGACTTACAGGGAATATTTTTGCATCTTAAGCCAAGATCCACTGCGATCGCTGCTTTTTCCAGAAAATTTAAGATTCCCCGATTCGATTCGCATGGAGTGATTTTTCCCAGCAATGGATTTTCCTCCCATGCAGGAGAGTGACATTAAGCAAGCGTACCTCCACCGCACATGTATTGAGGGGGAGGCGGTAGTTCTAGTAGGGTGCCTCTACACTCGTCTGGGAACCAGTTCAACGAAAACCTGTAAATTATTTTGCCTAAGTGTTTAAAAATCCTGCTTTGCGGTTTTGGAGACAGCAAACCAGACAGCGGATTTATGCATTAAATGACAAACCGGGGTTGTCTCTTCTGCCCGCAGCAGCAAAACTCTGAACCAGAAACCGACGAAACCTGCATCGTCGCCAAGGGCAACGAATCGCAATCATAAACCAGATTTCTTTACCCAAAATGTTATCCTGAAACCCCCATAAAATACTGAGACCCGGTTTCTCTTACCCAAATTCCAACAAATTTATTAGTTTGGCATCATAGCAGGGTTCTCCAAATCAACCCAACAAAACGCTAAAATTGACAAAAAACACCTCAATCCGGTTTCACAGTAACTCCATCGTAACTGCCAAAAATTTTCAACGTTTCCGTGTAACTGCTTAATTCTTGCAAAGCCGATTTCACCGAAGTATCGCGCCAGTCGCATTCTAAATCGATAAAGAACAGATACTCGCCGAGAGAACGCTTCGTCGGGCGAGATTCGATGCGACTTAAGTTAATCGAGCGAGTGGCCATTAATTGTAACGGTTTTGCCAGGGCACCGGGAACATTTGCGGGGACGCTAAACCCGAGAGACGTATGACTTCCGCCCGGAGAATTGTCCAGACTCACCGCCCAAAATTTGGTGTAATTTTCCGGGCGATCGTTAATGGGAAAAGCCAGAATTGGCACTTGATAAAGTTCGGCGGCGCGTTGAGAGGCGATCGCCCCAGCCAACTCATCTTTTTCCAACTGATTCACCGCCTCAGTGGTAGAATTCGTCGGCACCAATTGCACGTTTCCCAAATACTGTTCCATCCACTCTTGACACTGCGCCAAAGCTTGGGGATGAGAATAAACCGTTTTAATTTCTTCCAGGGTTTTAACGGTAGAAATCAGGGCATGAGAAATTGGCAAAACTAAGGCTTTTTGAATTTGCACCGTGGTGACTTGCCAGAGGGTATCCAGGGTAACGGGGACGCTTCCTTCCAGGGAATTTTCCACCGGGACAATAGCCAGTTTTACCTCTCCTTTCGCCACCGCGCGAATGGTTTGAGCCACACTGGGATAAGGACATAATAAGCATTTTTGCTCAGACTGTTGCTGTAGCAAGTTCATATAAGCGAGAGCAGCAGCTTCAGTATTGGTGCCGGCTGGTCCCAAATATGCGATCGAGACAGTCATGGTTAGTATTCCTCGTGGTATTTGTTCTGCACAAAGGGGAGCGATCGCTCATCACCGATCCAAGCAAAACTCGCGCCACAGCGCAATAGCATCTCTCACCCCCATTGAGAATTGCTTATTTTTTAAACGATTGTTCTCAATTTTCTCAGGAATGCAGTAGGATTATGAGAAAGTTAAATCTCCAATCCCACCCGCCTGGGTGACATTGACCGTCTTGCCCCGCCAAAGGTGCCAGTTTGACAGGGCTGACCCGAATTATTACAAATTGTTAAATCTTGTAATAATTGTTAACATAATGGACAGATAAGTAGAATTTGGTTCCTACCTCATGCAGACCCGATTTTTTGCCTCCCAATCCGTAGAACTCGCCGTTCCAGAAGAACCGGTACCGATTCAGCACTATCTGCGTCAACCGCAACGGTTGGTGAGTGCCCTCGTGGATCCCAATAGGATAGAACAACTGAGCAAACAGCGCTACAAACTGAAAATGCGCCCGAAAGAATTTTTGATGCTGAAATTTCAGCCCACCGTAGATTTACGAGTATGGGCCAAACCCGATGGAACGGTGAACTTAGTCTCGGTGGGGTGCGAAATTCGGGGAGTGGAGTACATCGATCGCCGATTTTCCTTAGATTTAGTCGGAAAACTCTCCCCAGTGGAAGTGGATGGCGTCACCTATTTAAAAGGAAAAGCCGATTTAACCGTAGAAGTAGAACTCCCGCCACCGTTGTGGATGACTCCCAAACCCCTCCTAGAAACCACCGGCAATGGGTTGCTCAAAAGCGTGCTAATGACGATTAAGCAACGATTGATGCACCACCTGTTGTCCGATTATCACCAGTGGGCCTCCGGGGAAACCGAAGTATCCTTGGGACACCGAGGGCAGGTGTTTTCACCCAATACCCCCACGGTGTGATACCCCCGTGGGGTCGCGCCCGCGCTATGCGGTAAAGACTGACGGGGACTTTACTCCCCGTTTCCCCCGAAGAGGCGATACAGTTGTCATATCGCTTTACAAAACTTAAAATAATAATCCAGTGAATCTGAAAATATTGCAAAGAACTGTAAACTACTGTAAGGTTTACTCAACTTTGTTTCACATCCCCCGATAGAGCATCCTCCTATGTACCATCATTTTGTTGCAAAACAATCGGTTCAGCTTGCCGTACCCGAACAGCCCGTGGCGATCGAGCATTACCTACGCCAACCGGAACGAATTGTCAAGGCGATCGGGGATTCCAGTCGGATCCAACAGTTAACCGACGATTGCTATCGGCTGAGAATGCGTCCATTGAAGTTTTTTATGCTCAAGATAGAGCCTACAGTGGACATGAAAATATGGGCCGATGCCGATGGCACCATTCATTTAAAATCCGTCGCCTGTGAATTGCGCGGAATTGAAACCATTAACGAACACTTTCAATTGAACTTAAGCGGCACCATGCAGCCAGTCAGCAGTGGCGCAAAAAGCTATCTGCAAGGCGGTGCGGAATTAGGATTAAAAATTTATCTCCCGCCCCCGTTTACCATGATGCCAAAATCGATGGTACAAAACACCGGAAATAACTTACTCGGCAGCGTGCTGCTAAAAATGAAACAAGGATTGATGCAACAATTGTTGTTAGATTACACCCAATGGGCGCAAGCAGCCGACAAAGAATTGGTTGCGGCATAAATGTCTTTGCCTCGCACCTATGACTCGTTCCCAGGCTCCCGCCTGGGAACGTTAATCTTGAGGCTCCGCCTCCTTGAGTCTCGGTGCGTCACCGTGGGTATGACTCGTTCCCAGGCTCCCGCCTGGGAACGTCGCGCTTGAGGCTCCGCCTCCTTGAGTCTCGGTGCGTCACCCCCGCAGGGAATGGGTTGATGGTCCCGCAGATGCAGGGGCGGGGGTGACGCACCCTACGGTTTGTTTGCCAATTCTTCCCGGGCGAGCAAGGCGCTTAAGGTATCGATCGCCCAACCGCAACACACCTGAAATCCCGACCCCCAACGGGCGGTAAAATGTAAGGGTAAATGACCGTCTGGAGCATCGGTAGAAAACCAAACATTCTGATAATAAACCCATTGATTCTCCACCCGCCAGCCGATTTTTTCTGCAAACCGTTTCACGGCTGTGGTATCAAGCGAGTTTTTCTGTTGAATGCTTTTCCAAATTCGCTTTTGCACGCTAAAGCCAAATTTGCCATTACTATAAATCAGCCACAATCTATCGATAGTTTTTAAATCGGTAGCGGGAAATTGTTCTAAACTTTTCTTATCGAACCAGCCGGGATTTTCCCGATCCGCCACCCGTAACATGATGGCGGTGGTTTCCCGATCGCCCTTTTGCCATTCCCCCGCCGCTAAATAATCCCGCAATCGGCGATAGTCGGCCCCCACCTCGCTTTCCAAGGGAAGAGATTCGGCGGGGGAGGCATTTTCTGAGGAGAAAACCAGCGGGCGATCGCGTAACACTTCCAATACTTCGGCGGCGGATTGATAGCGAGATTTAACGGGTTCTTGCAACAAGCAATTTAAAATATGACGGAGGCGATCGCTGAGCTTTTTTCCTCCTTCAGCGAGCTTATTTTCCCACACCCAAACTCCTTCTAACGGGTCATAAAGTTCGTCAGTGCCATCGGCGGCGAGGAAGCATCCACTGAGCAAGCGAATGCAAGTGACCCCCAAACTGTAAAGGTCGCTGGCGGGATAAACTTGCCCGCGTAGTTGTTCGAGGGGGGCATATCCGGGGGTGCCGGTAACGGTTCCCCGTTGAGTCAAGGTGCTTCCCGTCAACTGTTTGGAAACGCCGAAATCAATCAGCACTAATTTTTCATCTAAATCGCGCAGAATATTGTGGGGTTTAATATCGCGGTGGATAACAGCAGCGTCGTGAATGAACTGTAGAACCGGCAGCAATTGCCCTAATAGATCCCAAATTTTCTCTTCGCTAAATGCGCCTTGTTGTTGGAATTCTTGGAATAAATTCTGACCTTTGACAAAATCTTGGATTAAATAAAGGGAGTTATCCCGTTTGAAATAAGCCATTAAGTCGAGGATTTGCGGATGTTTTCCCAACTGATACAAACGGTAGGCTTCTTGTTGGAATAATGTGGTGGCTTTTTGCAGTGCGGCCTGTCCGTGAAAAGCGGGTAAAAATTGTTTGATAACGCAGGGGGTATTGAGGCGATCGCGATCGCGGGCTACAAAGGTGCGGGCAAATCCGCCCTGGCCCAACAATCGAATCGGTCGATAGCGCTCTTTGAGGAGCAGTTGAGCGCCACAACCGACACAAGCGGTGGCGTTTTCTTCATCAGAAATTAGGGTTGGTAAAGGGGAGAACGGAAACCCTCGTCATTTATGCGTAGGGAGGAGTTCTCCCCATCCCCGGTTTGAAAGCCTTTAACGAACTTGAATAGCGGCACGTAGCGCTTGGGAAATCCAAACTTATCCGTGCGACACATTTGCCGCGTACCATGTCCTTTGGCTTCGATT
>NZ_JAJENT010000640.1:0-524 GCF_035615515.1 Phormidium sp. CCY1219 | reverse complement strand
GCTCGTTTCCCGTCGGGGGTAATGGCTACTGCATTTACCCACGCACTATGCCCTCTGAGGGTGGCCAGTTCAGTCCCGGTTTCCAAATCCCACAGTTTCAGGGTTGTATCCGATGCCGAGACCGCTCGTTTCCCGTCCGGGGCGATCGCTACTGCACTTACCGAGCCAGAGCCATGCCCAGTAGAGAAGGGAGTAAAGGTAAAGAAGGCAAAAGAAAGGTCGGGAGTTTCGTTCCCTGATGCAAATAGGATGTCATCCCAGGATACTGTCTCGGCATCGTGGGGTGTCAGGGTTTCATCAGATGCAAAGAAGATGTCACCCCAGGATACTGTCTCGGCATCGTGGGGTGTCAGGGTTTCATCATCGGATGCCGAGACCGCTCGTTTCCAGTCCCAGGCGGCTACTCCATAGAAACTATGCGCGGTGAGGGTAGCCAGTTCCGTCCCCGTCTCCAAATCCCACAGTTTCAGGGTTTGATCATCGGATGCCGAGACGGCTCGTTTCCCGTCCGGGGCGATCGCTAC
>NZ_JAJENT010000639.1:0-967 GCF_035615515.1 Phormidium sp. CCY1219 | reverse complement strand
GGTTTGATCATCGGATGCCGAGACGGCTCGTTTCCCGTCCGGGGCGATCGCTACTGCTAGTACCCAGTCACTATGCCAAGTGAGGGTGGCCAGTTCCGTTCCGGTCTCCAAATCCCACAGTTTCAGGGTTTTATCCGACGATGCCGAAAGTGCTCGTTTCCCGTCGGGGGCGATCGCTACTGCTGTTACCCAGCTACTATGCCCGCTGAGGGGGGCCAGTTCCCTCGCCCTCTCCAAATCCCACAGTTTCAGGGTTTTCTCATACGATGCCAAGACGGCTCGTTTCCCGTCCGGGGCGATCGCTACTGCATTTACCCTGAAACTATGCGTGGTGAGGGTAGCCAGTTCCCTCGCCCTCTCCAAATCCCACAGTTTCAGGGTTTTATCATTCGATGCCGAGACGGCTCGTTTCCCATCTCCATACGGTGCGCTATACCGAACTTCCACCCCAGCTTTATCATTCGATGCCGAGACCGCTCGTTTCCCGTCGGGGGTAATGGCTACTGCATTTACCCACGCACTATGCCCGGTGAGGGTGGCCAGTTTCGTCCCCCTCTCCAAATCCCACAGTTTCAAGGTGTTATAATTATAATAATACCCCGATGCCGAGACCGCTCGTTTCCCGTCGGGGGTAATGGCTACTGCATTTACCGAGCCACTATGCGCTCTGGGGGTAGCCCGTTTTGTCCCCGTCTCCAAATCCCACAGTTTCAGGGTTTTATCATTCGATGCCGAGACCGCTCGTTTCCCGTCAGGAGTGATAGCTACTGCATTTACATTGCCACTATGCCCTTCTAGAGTGGCGAGTGCCGAGACCGCTCGTTTCCCGTCAAGAGTGACTGCTGTTACCTCGTAACTATGCCCTTCTAGAGTGGCGAGTTCCGTTCCGATCTCCAAATCCCACAGTTTCAGGGTTTTCTCATACGATATCGAGACCGCTCGTTTCCCTTCGGGGGTAATGGCTACT
>NZ_JAJENT010000638.1:0-244 GCF_035615515.1 Phormidium sp. CCY1219 | reverse complement strand
GGGGCAGGCAGGGCATTTAAGCAATTTACGCATTGCGCTTAAGTCCTGCCTGCCCCATCGAGTCTATTGAGACTATTTTACCCGAAATTCATTCCTCAGTCAACTGCAAAAAAAAATTTCCCGCCAACCTTGACAGGGGGTTGTGATTTGCGGTAAAATTTAACCTGAAACTCGATGGGGCAGGCAGGGCATTTAAGCAATTTACGCATTGCGCTTAAGTCCTGCCTGCCCCATCGAGTCTATT
>NZ_JAJENT010000637.1:0-222 GCF_035615515.1 Phormidium sp. CCY1219 | reverse complement strand
AAGACAGCAAAGTGGGTAGCCAAGAAATACTGGCAAACAATAGGGAATCAAAATTGGGTATTTGCAACACGAGCGGAATCAAACCCAATCAAATTGCGATACCACGCCGATACTCCAATTGTCAGACATGTTAAAGTCAAAGGCAAGGCCAGCCCATATGACGGTAATCTCAAATATTGGAGTACAAGAATGGGGAAACAACCCGGTGTTCCAACGAGAGTA
>NZ_JAJENT010000636.1:0-16462 GCF_035615515.1 Phormidium sp. CCY1219 | reverse complement strand
CTAAAGCCGCACGTTCGTTTTTCCTCCCCCGGCTAAAGCACGGGGGTTTCCAAACGTATCGGAGGTTATCATCATGAGCTACTCAATTCAATCAATGTACAATTGGTATCGGAATACGCTTCGCAATCCGAAATATCGCTGGTGGATTATTTTAGGGACAATTGCCTATTTGTTCATGCCATTTGATATTGCGCCAGACTTCTTACCGATTATCGGTCAAGTGGATGATGTGGCATTGGTGACGCTATTGGTAGCAGAGTTGTCTCAGATGATGGTGGGGTATTTCAAGACGCGCCAGGGAGAAACCGTGGAGGAAGCGGCGAGTCCCGTCACCGAGGGTAGTAGCGAGAAGAATGCCACAGTGGATGTGCAAGCAACCTCGGTGAATCAATCGTAGAATTATCGCGAATCTGGTATTGATTTGGGCGTCGCCCGCGTTGGCGGGCGAAAGTCTGTGAAGGCGCGACTGGTAGGATTGCTAGGTCGCGACTTTCTTTTTATGGAGTTTTGCGATCGCCGAAACAGTGGTAGGGTAAAGAACACAGATCGCGGCGATCGCGGGAAAAATTCCGGGCGCGATCGCCCGGGTTGGGAGAAAAAAGTAACCTTGGCGGAGTCTGCAGAAAGCAGACTTTGTTTTTTTGTCTGTTTCAGGACTGACGCAACCCACCGATGGGTAGGTCCTAGGCAATCTATCTCCAACGGAGTGAACGGGCCATTGCGTCAGTTATAAGGGTGATGATTGAGGGAAGTGTTGAGAGTACAGCACCGATGAAATTTAGCGTACTGATAGAAAAACTGGGCGAGGGGGAGATTGGCGGCGAGTTAGCCCCGGATTTAGAGATTAGGGGGGTAGCGGGGATAGATGAAGCGACCCCAGGAACCGTCAGTTATATCGAGGGAAAGAAATTTGCCGATCGCCTAGAGACAACCCAGGCGAGTGCGTTAATTTTGCCAAACGACGAAAGCATCATTGCGCGGGCGAAGGAAAGGGGAATTGCCTGGATTGCCAGCGAGGAACCGAGATTGTTATTTGCCCAGGCGATCGCGATATTTTATCAACCCTTTCGATTATCGCCACAGATTCATCCGAGTGCGATCGTGCATCCCGAGGCAGAGATTGGGGAAAATGTGGCGATCGGCGCTCATGTGGCGATCGAAGCGGGGGTAAAAATTGGCAATCGGGTCTGCATTCATCCGAATGTAGTGATTTACCCCGAGGTAGAGATTGGCGAAAATAGCGTCTTGCACGGTAACTGCACGATACAAGAGCGCACCCGCATCGGAGCCAACTGCGTGATTCACAGTGGCGTCGTCATTGGCGGCGAAGGGTTTGGGTTTGTGCCATCAGCCACGGGGTGGGTGAAGATGGAGCAATCCGGCTATGTGGTATTGGAAGATGGGGTAGAGATTGGCGGAAATAGCACCATTGACCGACCTGCGGTAGGAGAAACCCGGATTGGGGAGAATACGAAAATTGACAATTTAGTGCAAGTGGGGCATGGGTGTAAAATTGGCAAAAACTGTGCCTTAGCGGCGCAGGTGGCATTGGCGGGGGGAGTGATATTAGGGGATAACGTGATTTTGGCCGGTCAAGTAGGGGTTGCCAATCAAGTGAAGATTGGATCCGGCGCGATCGCCTCAGCAAAATCCGGAATTCATAGGGATGTTGCCCCAGGAGCCATTGTCTCCGGATATCCGGCGATTCCGAATAAACTGTGGTTGAAAACCGTGGCAATTTACAATCGCCTTCCGGAAATTTATCGATCGCTCAAGCAATTGCAAGCCTTGTTCTCCAAAACCCCCGACTAATTTTGCCGCCGCGCGATCGCACTGGTTCCCCGGTGCATGCGATCGGGCGGCGGCCTTTTTTACCCTTGATTGATTGCAATCAATCTACAAATTTCGAGAAAACGGCGTTTTTCTTACTGTTGGGAAGTTGCCCGATACCCGTTCCGAGGTATAGTATGAGATGCTGCCATATTTTACCCACTGAACCGGGTAAATTTACCCGAAAAACCCATTCAATCAAAGGATGGCCGCAGACAAACCGCATCCCACCGGACACCCGTTTGAGAGGGAAGCAAGAGTGAAAGCGGTGCCATTTTGCCCGCTATTGCGGAGGGGAAAGCATGCCCTTTCGGCCAAGATTTCCCCTAAAAAAACCCGCGAATCGCACCCCAGAAGTGCTTTGGGGGGAATTAACAAGCATGGACAGACCGTTTAAATTTTAGAAAAGACTTGTCAAAACCCAGTGGTTTAAGGATATATTTTTATTAAGCCGAAAATAGACTTGAGGCTAAAATAACCAGCTTAGAGATAGAAGGATAATCGGTAAAGCGATGAGTGAAATTGCCACAGCCCCCCTTACAGGAAAAGCACTGCTTCAAAAAGTAAAAGAACTCTCACACTTACCTCGGAGAGAAACAGCGAAGCAATGTGGATACTACACCGAAACAAAAAACAACCAGATTCGGGTAAACCTGACCGGTTTTTATAATGCCCTACTGGCAGCTCGCGGAGTTCCCTTGAGTCCAGATGGGAAAAAAGACGGTCGAGGGCGCGAAGCCACCTATCGGGTGAGCGTCCACAAAAACGGACAAATTGTCATTGGTTCAACTTACACTCAGGAAATGGGATTAAAGCCCGGGGATGAGTTTGAAATTAAACTGGGCTACAAACACATTCATCTGATCCAGGTGGGTAGTGAAGCTGAATCCCAAAACGGAGCTAGCGAGGAAGAGGACGAAGAGTTTTAAAAGCAAGAAGACATGGAAGAATAATCTTCCGGCGAGATTCCCCGGTGCGATCGCGCAGTGGGGCGCTCACCAGCTACCCACCGACGGGAGTAGGTCACCAGTCACATCCAGGGAGGAACGCCCGATCGCGCGGCTAACTCCCTCGGCGAGCGCAACTTGGGGGTAACAAAACAGCAGAGGGGGGGAAATCCAAAAACCTCCCGAATGCGCGACTCCCGAGGCAAGTTCGTGGCGATCGCTCAGCCAATTAAGACTCGAGAATTGAGAATTAACAAAATTGTGAATTGTTAATTCTCAATTTTTTATGTTCGATGTCACACCTAGAGCGTGCAGTGGCGACGAGATGCCCTCCGAGTGGGTGGGGTATTATCTCGCTTCTGAGTTAGGCGAATCGAAAGAAGGCTCCTCGCGCCCCTGGGTCCGGACCGGCACATCAGACACTTGATTGACCGCATCGGTGAGCGGATCGAGAGCGATCGCCATCTGAGTTTGTCGTTCTAGTTCTTCCGTAGAAGAAAGCAACTCGCCGAGAATTTCAATAATCAATTCAATGGTTTCGCGCAGAGCCGGATCTCCGGTAAACTGCTCCAAATCCGAGGTAATTTTTTGGGCATTTTGGAACGTAGCGCGGGCCGAATCCAAGGTTTGTTGCAGCAAGACTAAATTCGTCGGCGTCGTTACCTCGGTAGTAAATTGAGCCAAATTTTCCGACGCGATCGCCGCATTCTGGGCCAGTTGCGAGGCATTCACCGACAGGGTTTCGAGATTGTCGAACAAGGCGGAATTTTCAATTTGATTGAGTTCTTGCTCAACTTGAGAGATTAACGGCGAAATGCTTTCAGCACTAAAGCGCAACTGTTCGCTGGTTTGGTTGATATTCTCCAGAGTGGTCACCAAACTGTCGCGATTGGTATCCACCAGAGCGCTGACATCAGACACCAGAGTTCGCACATTTTGGGCGGTGAGGTTGAGTTCGTTGGCGGTATCGCTGAACCCCTCCACCGTACCGCCGAGGCGATCCACCGTACCGGCCACTTGAGTCGCCGCGCTTCCGAGTTCGTCAGCGATCGCGCCATAGTCCCCAGCGGTTTGGCCGATTTGATTCGCCGTGGCCGAGATTTCATTGGCCGTAGCGGAGAAATCCTGGGCGATCGCGCCATATTCATTCGCCACCATTCCCACTTGATTCGCCGTAGCCGAGATTTGATTCGCCGTAGCCCGGATATCCCCTGCGATCGTGCCAAATTGATTCGTCGTCGCCCCCACTTCCCGGGCGATCGCGCCAAATTGATTTGCCGTCGCCCCAATTTGACCCGCCGCATTCTGCAACGCACTCGCCGATTCCACCGCCGCATTCGAGAAAATCCCCAATTCCCTTTCCACCGATTGGGTCAACTGATTGATTTCGCGCGTCAGTTGCGTAATCTCCGCACTGGCGACGGTGGTATTTTTCACCAAAGCATTCAAATTATTAAAAAAAGTCGGATCCGAAAACAAATTCGTAAACCGAATCGAACCGCGAATCAACTCGTCAAAATTCACCCCAATCCGACCTTGCAGGCGCTCGCGATTGCAAATCACCACATCCGTATTGCAATTGCGCGCCAAAGGATCGGCAGCATTGATCGCCTGGGGGGGTAACGGTTGCAGGGGAGTAATATCGATGGAAGTTTCCCCAATTAACCCCCCTTGATTCGCTTCAATCAATACCTGATTCGGAATCACCAAATCCGCCGGGGAGATAACGATTTCCACATCTACCCCATTCGTCCCCGGGGTAATGGTGGTAATCCGACCCACCTTGACCCCCCGATAGCGCACCGGTGCCCCGACTTGCATCCCGGCGACACTGGGAAACTCCGCTACGATTTTGTAGCTGTCTTTCCCCAGTCCCACACCTCTGAGCCATAAAACCGTAGCTCCAAATAGCCCCAGACCCACCAAAATCAACAACCCCACTGAGCCTTCTCTAAACCTGCGCGACGATGGCATAATGCTTCAACCCTCCGAATTCCTTTCTCCTGTCTCGCCTCTGTTGTTAGTGCCCCGAGTGGGGACCGATCGCGTTTCCATTCCCCCCTCACCGCGCGATCGCAACCGATCGCTTACCCCACCACCTGGATCGGTCCTGTGACTGCACCACTAAAAAACTGTCGAACCATTGGATGTTCCGTGCGATCGATTTGCTCAACCTTGCCTTCCCACTGCACCTTCCCGTCATATAAAAAAATGATGCGATCGGAGGTACGGCGGATGGTGCTGTCTTGGTGAGTCACCATTACGTAGGTGCTACAGCCTCCTTTCGCCGCTTGCAAGTCGCGGATTAAATCTTCAATCACCGTAGAGGCGATCGGATCTAACCCTGCCGTGGGTTCATCATAAAGCAAGACTTCCGGCGTGGCTTTCGGATCCTCTGGATTGGCCATAATCGCCCGGGCAAAACTGACCCGCTTGCGCATTCCCCCTGACAGCTCGGCGGGGAATTTGTTGCCAATTCCGGGCAATCCCACCATTTCCAGCTTCTCGTTGACTAACTGTCGAATCCGTTTGCGCGGCAGTTTCGAGTGTTGGTACAAAAAAAAGCCGATATTTTCCTCCACGTTTAACGAGTCAAACAAGGCGGCATTCTGAAACACCATCCCAATTCCCAAAGGGTCGGCTAAATCGTCCATCCAGCGTTCCCGGCGCTGCCCTTCTACGTAAACTTCCCCCGCATCTGGGGTTAGCAACCCGGCAATAATCCGCAGAATCGTCGATTTTCCGGTTCCCGACGGCCCGATAATCGACACAGCCTCGTTATGGTAGATGCTTAAATCCACACCATCCAAAATTGTCTTTCCCCCAAAGGATTTGCAAATTCCCTGGAGTTCGATTAACGGCTCGGTCATATAATCTGGTTTTCAGACTCCTGAGTGGACGCTCATGCTCTAGTATAGAGGGCTACCTCGGCGTTGGATCCGCTCCATTCCAGCCGACGCCTGCAGCGATCGCGCGGTTTTATTTCCCGGCACCCCCCCGCTCAACTCTCCCGGCGATATTGCTCCGGATGACTTGAGTCTGGGTCGATCCTACTCTATCCTACGCCTAGGTTGCCAGGGATGAAGATTCTCTCCGCGCTTGGGGAAATCTCTTCTTATCTCGTGAATCCATTCCCAACCGCTGGGGGAAGCTTCTCCTTGCTCCCGATGTCCGAAGCCCTTTATTGTACACTCCCTGACCACCCGCACACTTTCAAACTCCATCATGCCGTTACCCGATATCGTGGTAAGCAAATTCTCCTAAAATTCTCACCGATGGAGCGTGGCCAGGAATACCCTCGCGTCGTTCCATTTCCCTCGGAACCCCCTGTAGCGGATTAGAATCAACACCGACAACCTGTCCCGAATAGGTGTTAAGCATTTTATCCCCCAATACACAAGCTCAGCCATGACAATTGGTTTACTCAAACAAGCTTTAGATGTTCTCAAGCCGATTTCGCGCTCTAGCCGCGCGAGTCGCTTCAATCAGTGGTTTAAATGGCTCTCGCCTGGCTTATTCGTCAAGCGCTGGCTGCTCATCAGTGCCTGTGGCGTACTGCTGACGCTGCTCGGTTTGGCGATTTGGATCAAGCTGACGCCCATTTTTTTCGTGCTTCAGTTTATCGAGAAGGCGCTGGCTAAAATTACCACGATTATGCCGAACTATATCAGCGGGCCTCTGGTTCTGCTGGTGGGCATTTTCTTCATTCTCTGGGGCCAAACCCGCACGGTTGGCTCGATTACCCAGGTCCTGCGACCGGGTGCGGAGGAAAAGTTAATCGATGTGCTGCTCCATCACCGCAAGTTGAATCGCGGTCCGAAAATTGTGGCGATCGGTGGCGGAACGGGTCTTTCTACCCTGCTGCGCGGTCTGAAACCTTATAGCGCCAATATTACGGCGATTGTCACGGTGGCTGATGATGGCGGGTCTTCGGGGCGACTGCGCCGGGAAAATGGGGTGTTACCTCCGGGGGATATTCGCAACTGTTTGGCGGCGTTGGCGGATGAGGAAAAATTATTAACGGAGTTGTTCCAATATCGGTTTAAGGCGGGCAATGGCCTGAAGGGCCACAGTTTTGGCAATCTGTTTCTGACGGCAATGAGCGATATTAGTGGGGATTTGGAACAGGCGATCGCGGCAAGTTCTAAGGTCCTGGCGGTACGCGGTCAGGTTTTGCCTTCGACTCTGTGCGATGTCAATCTCTGGGCGCAGTTGGCGGATGGTCGCCGCATCCACGGGGAGTCGAGCATTACTGAGGCGAAGGGCAAAATTGTCAAAATCGGTTGCACGCCGGCTTCGCCACCCCCCCTACCTAAGGCGATTCAGGCGATTAAAGAGGCGGATTTCGTGATTTTAGGTCCGGGCAGTCTCTATACCAGCGTGATTCCCAATCTGTTGGTGCCGGAAATTAGGCGGGCGATCGCTCAAAGTCCCGTACCGAAAATCTATGTCTGCAATATTATGACCCAACCGGGGGAAACTGATGGCTATACGGTGGCTGACCATATCCGCGCTATCGATCGCGCCTGCGGCGATCGTCTGTTCGATGCGGTCCTGGTCCAACGTCAGGTTCCTTCGGCTCAAGCCCTGATCCGCTACGCTCAAGATAACTCTCATCCGGTCTTTGTCGATCGCGAGGCGACTCAAAATTTGGGCCGCGAGGTGGTCTTTGCCAATATCATGCATGAAGACGAACACACCGGGTACTTGCGCCATGATTGCTACCAATTGGCTCGCGTTCTCCTGCGCTGGTACGCTCGCGTTCAGCTTAAAAATAATCAAAATGTCCGCCGCGCTCTCAAGCGCCGTCACAATTAATTTGGTCTCGATTCCCCTTTTTCCTATTTGCTGATGACTGGATTTACCCTTTCTCTCCCCAATGCTGCAGCAACGCGATCGCTCGGCGTTCGTTTGGGTCAACTTTGCTCCCCGGGTAGCATTCTGTTGCTCTCAGGAGATTTGGGTGCGGGGAAAACTACCCTGGTTCAAGGCTTGGGTGAAGGGTTGGCTATCCCCGAGGCGATCGTCAGTCCCACGTTTACTCTGATTGTGGAATACCACGAGGGCCGCATCCCCCTCTATCACCTGGACCTCTATCGCTTGCAGCCCCATGAAGTGCCGGGGTTGAATCCAGAACTGTTCTGGGAAGGAATGGAAGTGGAACCGGGTATTGTGGCTATTGAATGGGCGCAACGCCTCCCTTACCACCCCGATTCCTATTTGCAAGTCTCTCTGACTCATCGTCAGGAGCATCGCGAAGCTCATCTCGTCCCCGTGGGGGAATTCGAGTTGGATGCGATCGCCCTGCATCCCTAAGCTTCTGGCTCAATTACCACACTTTTTCTACTTTGTCAATACTTTCTCTGGGAAAAAATATTGCGGATTGCCAACTGTAGGCGATCGGGGCACAGAGTAACCTGGACAATTGAGCGGTAATTTGTCCGTCTACGGCTTATCGAAGGTCAAGGCTTTACCGCGCACCTCCGTATGGAGCCTGCCGCGTTCGTAGGCCACTTGACCGCCTACAATTGTAACCACAGGCCATCCGGTTAGCGTCCAACCCTCGAAAGGACTCCAGCCGCATTTGGTTTGCAACTCTTCGCGCCGCACCGGGCGGGATTCATTCAAATCCACCAGGATCAAATCCGCATCATACCCGGGGACAATCAGCCCTTTGTCGGGAATTTTATAAGCCTTCGCCACCGCAGTAGACATCCAATTGACCACCTGGGCTACGGTACAGCGTCCCTGCATGGCTTGAGTCAGCATCAGGGGGAGGGAGGTTTCCACTCCGGGCATGCCCGAGGGGGTGTTGGGATAGCTGCGCCCTTTTTCTTCTAAGGTATGGGGGGCGTGGTCCGTGGCGATAAAATCGATAACCCCATCGAGAAGCGCTTTCCACAGAATTTCGTTATCCCGAGGCGATCGCAGGGGCGGGTTCATCTGCGCTTTGGTGCCGATTGTCTCATAGGCACTGGTATTAAGCAGCAGATGTTGCGGCGTCACCTCCGCCGTCACCCAACTGGGTTTACTCTGGCGCAACAGTTCCGCCTCATCCCCAGTAGACAGATGCAGAATATGCAGGCGACGCTGATATTTACGAGACAGCTTCAAAGCAAGCTGAGTGGCCAATAGCGCCACTTGGTTATCTTGAATTTGGGAATGTACCGCCGGATCCGTCTGACCGGCAAACTGCTCGCGACGCTGTTGGATCCGGGATTGGTCTTCTGCGTGAACGGCAATCAGGCGATCGCCTTGGGCAAAAATGCGATCGAGAAACTCTTCCTCGCTGACCAGCAAATCCCCTTTCATCGACCCCATAAAAATTTTAATGCCCGGGGTGGGGTTGGCACTCAACAAATCTGGCAAAACCTCTGCCGTTGCGCCAATAAAAAAGCCATAATTAACCAAACACTTCTGCGCGGCCCGTTGCAGCTTATCGTCAAGCGCCGCTTGAGTGGTGGTCAGGGGTCGCGTATTGGGCATTTCCAAGAAAGACGTCACCCCCCCCTTAGCACAGGCGCAGGAGGCGGTAAATAAATCTTCTTTGTATTCCAGTCCCGGTTCGCGAAAATGAACCTGCGGGTCGATGACTCCCGGCAACAAGGTCAACCCCGTTGCGTCGATAACGGCGATGTCTGCGTCTGTAGCCCCTGCAGAGATGTCCGGGGAGATTTCCCGGATTTTGCCCCCTTGCACCAGTACATCGCCGGAGATAAATTCGCCCTCCGGTTGCAGGATTCGAGCCTGTCGGATTAGTAGCGTATCGCGTTTACTCATAGCACCTCGTTGTGGATTGAAAAATTGCTCGGTCCGAATATAAAATATCGCCTCGGGCAATTTTTAAGCGGTGAGGGTGGGGCAAAAGTTGCCAAAACCCTCGCTGACATTTTAAAATAGAAAGATAAACACAATTGATTTGGGCACAAAAAATTGAGAGCAGGAGGAAGTCACGTTGGGAAGGCACAGGCTGACACCAACCGCAAGCAAGAGTAAAATAAAACCACAGGATCGAATACCCTTCGTGGGGGAAATAATTTCCTTCTCAAGCAAAGATTTTGTGAAAAATTAAGTGACCCTTTCGCAACAGAATTTATATCCATGAGTCGCGCACAGGAACCCTTGTCAGATTCCAATTCCCGCTTAACGGATGGAGAACGTCAGCAGCAGCGTCAAGAAAATCCCTGGGTTGAAGCACTCAAAACCATTGGGTTGAGTGCTATTTTAGCGATGGGAATTCGGCATTTCGTCGCCGAAGCGCGTTACATTCCCTCCGGATCGATGCTGCCTACCCTGCAAATCAACGATCGCCTGATCGTGGATAAGCTAATGTATCGCTTTAGCGACCCGCAACGGGGCGATATCGTGGTCTTTTCTCCCACGGATGCCTTAAAACAAAATTTTAAGGATGCTTTTATCAAGCGCACCATCGGTCTTCCCGGGGAAACCGTAGAAGTGAAAGGCGGAACGGTGTACATCAACGGGACGCCGTTGCGCGAGCAGTATCTCGACGAAAAACCAAGCTACCACTACGGTCCGGTGACGGTTCCGGAAGGGCAATATTTGGTGTTGGGAGATAACCGCAATAACAGCTATGATAGCCATTATTGGGGGTTTGTCCCTCGGGAAAATATTATCGGTCGAGCGGTGATTCGTTTCTGGCCCCTGAATCGAATCGGCGATTTGGATCCAGAACCCGTAGATCCGGGGGAACCGCAAAGGCAAATTGAAGGGTTGCAATGACCGGAAATGCTGGAGGTTCCGGTATGAAATTGAGAGGCGATCGCCTCTGGGAGCTTCCAGCAAAGCGCTTTGTTCGAGTGAATCGATAGACCGCTTTTGATTAAAATTTGTACTCCATTCACTACCTGGCGCTTATCTACCCACAGACAGATTTTTTCTATCAATTCCCACTGGGATAAATGCCGATAGAAATGGTAAGCTAGGCAAGGGACGCATCGAGTCTGTGTCTCGTGAAGTCTAAACGTCGGAACCCGCCGACAAAAATGCTCGATAGTGGCTAAGAAATCTGAGTTTCAATTATCTCCCCCCATCTTTTTCGAGGGCAGCAATCGCGATTTGCGGATAGAGTCCACCCTCGGAGAATTACCGTTATTTCAGTTTCAAGTCGAGATTAGCAAACCCTGCGATCGCATTGTCCGCATTTTTGAAAAATATCCCTTACTGCCGGGAGTAATTTTACTGGAAAACGGGGAGTTTATGGGAATGGTATCGCGGCAGCGATTGCTAGAATATCTGATTCGCCCGCGCGCGATGGAGCTATTTTTAAACGCCCCAATCCAGATGCTTTACAGTTACGCGCGCACCGAGATTTTGCTACTCCCGGACCATACCCCGATCGTGCAAGCGGCAAGGCAAGCATTGCGGCGATCGCCGGAATTATTAGGCGAACCGATTGTGGTACAAAAATCCCCCGACGACTATCAACTGCTCAACATCCACGAATTAAATATTGCCTATTGGCAAATTCGCGGCATCGAAACCCAATTGCGCTTCGAGCAAATTCAGTCTCAAATGATTCAACATGAAAAAATGGCCAGTTTGGGACGCTTAGTGGATGGTGTGGCGCACGAGATTCTCGATCCGGTAGGATTTATTTGGGGAAATTTAACCTACGTATCTGACTACGCATCGGCATTGATGGAATTAGTGGATGCCTATGAAAAACTGGTGCCGAATCCACCCGAACATATAGAAGAAATTCAACAAGAAATCGAGTTAGATTTCGTCAAACAAGACTTGCCGCAAACCCTAGATAGCATCAAAAATGGTTCCGAACGATTAAAAAAACTGGCAACCAGCTTGCAAAACTTCTGCCACATTGATGACGTTTATCCCAAACCTGCCGACCTGCATGCCTGTATTGATAGCGTCTTGTTGCTGCTCAAAAGTCGGCTGGGTAGCGAAATCGAGGTAGTAACGCACTACGGAAATTTGCCGCCGATTTTATGCTATGCCAGTCAACTGAATCAGGTGTTTATGAATATCTTGAGTCAGTGCATTGATGGGTTAATCGATCGCGCGGTGAATCAAAAGCTGGCAGGGGAATTTAGAGATGCCGGATTGCGACCCGCGCCGCCAAACTTACCGCCGAAGTCGCGCATAGAAATCGCCACGCAATTAGTTTCAAAATCGGCCATCGCTCCCGGGGCACCAGATTCGCGCTGGGTATCGATTAAAATTGCCCACAATGGTACGGCACTTTCGCCGCAAAAATACGAAGAAATTTTAACCTCTTTTTCCACCGAAAGACGGGGGGAGAAAGAAACCAGTTTGGGGGTCAGTTATTGGATCGTGACTGCCCGACATGGGGGAGAATTTTATCTGCGATCGCAAACCACCCATCCCGAGGAATTGCCCCCAGATATCGGCACTGAATTCGAGATGTTGCTTCCCCTCACCTAAATCGGTGGTTTCCCAGTGGGAACGAGTTATTGCGAAACCAAATAACCCATAATGGGTTACAAGGGGATCCTGAAACCGTACCCCAAATAGGACCCGCGCCCCAAATATTAAATTTTGTTGAATTTCATCACAAAAAAATAATTGTTGTGTTAATGCATGAAATTAACGCTGCAAATATTTTATTTAACAAGGGTTTCAGCTAATTAATTCCGGGAATTTTATAATAAAAAAAGACCCGAGTTGAGCGGAACTCCCAGCAAAACCGACGGTTAAGCGAGACTCGAACCTGGGTGAAATGTAAAGATTAATAAAGACTCTGAGTTAAAGTCAGCGAATCAGGGGGGGGAAATCAAAAATGTCAATGGATCCAACATCGGGAGAAAGAAGCGCCGGCATCATGGCGAGGCAATGGGAAGCAACGGTGCATTCGCCAGATGCGATTGCTAGGGAGAAAGCAACATCGGCGCAAATGCAGGACAATAAAAGCGAAGCCAATGTTGACCTAGGAAAGGGGAATATGGGCGATCGCGCATTTCTAGCAGGCAAGATCGAAAAAGAAATGGAAAGACGACCAGAGAACTGGCTGAAGCTGTTAATGGAGGCAGTTTCAGAATTTGTGATTCTCAAAGACAAACAAGGGCGGTGGGTTCAGGCGAGCGATCGCGCATTGGAACTGTTCCATCTATCGGCGTGCGACTATTGCGGCAAAACGAATCAACAGCTAGCCCAAGACAATCCCCTATATCGAGAACCCTTATTAGCGGATGCGGCATCCGATGAAACCACCCGCTGGGCGAGAACCACCACCCACCTGTGTCTAGAACTTGTGAATTCACAGGGGGGTCAAACCGCACTAGAGATGAAAAAATTGCCCTTATTGGACGCCGAGGGTTCCCTAGAAGGAATAGCAGTGGTGGGACGAGAGAGCGCATTTCGGGTAGAGAAAGAGCAACCCCCCTCAGAAACCGAGACGCGAGCCAGCATTTTATTAAACAGCGCCCCCTTGATGCTGTGGACCGCCAATGCGAAAGGACAGATCGACTTTTTCAATCAAAACTGGTTAGAATTTACCGGAAAAACCCCAGAGGAAGCACTGAATGGGGGGTGGGTAGAAAGTCTGCATCCCGAAGATAGAGCGCAATGTTTGCACAGCTTGCGCGTCGCCCTAGAATCCAAACAGAAGTACGAACAAGAATATCGCTTGCGAAACGCACAGGGAGACTATCGCTGGATCTTAGACGTGGGGGTGCCGCGCTACGGAAGCGAGGGGGAATTTCTGGGATATGCCGGATCCTGCGTAGACATCACCCATCGCAAAGAAATCGAATCAGCTTGTCGGGCCAGTGAAGCGAAAAACCGGGCATTATTAAATGCAATTCCGGATTTAATGCTGCGCCTGCGCGAGGATGGGATGATTTTAGAATTTAAAGAAGCGCCGGAAAACGCCATGCCGATCGTGCCTGTGGCGGTGGGACGGTGGTTGCATGAGGTGTGGCCGGTGGAGATTGCGGCGCGGGCGATGGAGTACGTGCGTGCTGCCCTGGAGACCAGGGAGATACAGACCTGGGAATATCAGTTAGAAATCGAGGGAAAGTGGCGCGATCGCGAAGCGCGGATCGTAGCTTGTGCCGAGAATGAGGTGGTAGTGATTTTGCGAGATATCACCGATCGCAAACAAGGGGAAGAGGCGCTGCTGCGGGTGACGCAGGCGGTGGATAGCGCCTCCGACGCGATCGCGATCGCCGATGCGAAAGGTCAGCATATTTACCAAAACCAAGCCTTTTCCGAGTTATTTGAATATCCCACCGTGGAGGCGTTGAATGCGGCGGGGGGTTTGGGAGCGCTCTACGTGGATCCGCAGGTAGGGGAGCGGATTTTCGAGCGGGTGGCGCATGGGCACTCCTGGATCTCAACCGTGACTCAGCGAACTCGCAGGGGTGAAATTCTGGAAGTTTTCCTGCGGGCGGATGCGATAAAAGATGCCACGGGCAAAATTATCGGCACGATCGCGATTAGCACCGCCAGTCCGGCGCGGGTCCAAGTAGAAGCGGCACTGCAACAATCGAAACAAAAACTCTCCTTGCACCTGCAGCAGACGCCGTTAGCGGTGGTGGAATGCAATCTGGCGGGGGAAATTGTGGAATGGAATCCTGCCGCCGAAGCGATGTTTGGCTATCGCAAAAGCGAAATTCTCGGGCGATCGCGCAGTGTGCTGTTTCCCGAGAATGCCTCGGAGGATGGAGAAATTCACTGGACCGAGTTACTCAGTCAAGATGGTGGCGCTTGCTCGATTTGCGAGAATCTCACCAAAGCGGGGAACCGGATTGTTTGCGAGTGGTACAATACGCCGTTGGTGGATCGGGAGGGTCTGGCGATCGCGGTGGCCTCTCTGGCTCAGGATATCACCGAACGAGTCAGAGCTGAGGAGGCACTGCGCCTGCAAAGTCAGCAACAGCGATTGGTGAATGCCACTCAAGCGCGAATCCGTCAATCTCTCAATCTCGATGAGATTCTCAATACAGCGGTTTCTGAGGTAAGACAGTTAATCGATTGCGATCGCGTGGTAATTTATCGCATTTGGCCCGATGGCACCGGCAGTGTGGTCACCGAGTCTGTGGTCCCGGGATGGCCCACCATGCTGGGACAAAGCTTTGGCGAGGAAATTTTTCCCGCGAGTTGTTACCAGCGCTACTGTGAAGGACAGGTGCGGGCGATCGCCGATCTGCAGGGGGAAAATTCTCCCCAGTGTTTGATCGAGTTTCTCCAACCCTATGGGGTGAAGGCAAAAACTATTGCGCCGTTGCTGCACGAGGATCGCTTATGGGGACTGCTGGTGGCGCATCAGTGCCGAGGAACCCGCCAGTGGCAACCGTTTGACATTGAGGTTTTCGATCGCTTGTCTACCCAATTGGCGATCGCGATCCAACAATCCACTCTGTTTAAACAGTTAGAAGCGGCGAACGAAGAGTTACAGCGTTTGGCGTCCTTAGATGGCCTCACTCATGTGGCAAATCGTCGCTGTTTTGATACGTATCTCGAACGCGAATGGCGACGGATGATTCGCGAACAATCGGTTCTGGCACTGATTTTATGCGATTTGGATTATTTTAAACTTTATAACGATACCTACGGTCATCAAGCGGGAGATACTTGTTTGAAAAACGTGGCGGAGACGATCGCAAATACGGTGAAACGACCGGCAGATTTAGTGGCCCGTTATGGCGGCGAAGAATTTGCAGTGATTTTACCCAATACTCCCGCCGAAGGGGCGATGCAAGTGGCTCAGGAAATTCGCAACAACGTTAAAGCGTTGCAGATTCCTCATTCTGCTTCTCCTCTGGATTGCGTTTCTCTCAGTCTGGGGGTGGCGGCGACGCTCCCGCGTCCGAAACAATCGGTGAAGGATTTAATTATGAGTGCCGATCTCGCCTTGTACGAGGCGAAATCTCAAGGACGCGATCGGGCGGTTCTGAAAAAATGTCACTTTCTTTAATTCCCCCATTCTGGTCGATTTCCCTTCTCTATCCGGGCGGAATTCCCGGAAAAAAATCTCGGTAGCGGCGCTTAAGAAATGCGATTGATATCGAGCAGTCCGGGGGGTGGATTAATTTCTACTCGACCGACTTCTAAATCGACAAGGGGGACGATTTCCATCACAAATGGAATTAAAATATCTTGGGGTTTTTTGTTCTTTTGGCCGGAATTTTTCCCATTGTTGCCGCCATTGTCTGTGGGATGAGGACGCACTGCGAGTAAATCGTTTCCGGCGGGGATAAAGTCTACCACGGTGCCGATAAATTCCTTGGTATTGCTGTGGTAAACTTCCAATCCAATTAAGTCGCGCACGTGAAATTCATCCGCTTCTAGGGGCGGACGATCGCTTTCGGGCACGAGAAGCAGACTACCGCGCAATGCTTCGGCGTGGGTGCGATCGCCGATTCCCTCGATTTGCACCACATAAATTCCCTTATTTTCCAGAAATCGACCGCTGAGAAATTGAACCGGTTCTGGTTGGGAGTTGTCGGGATGCAGCAACCAGCGCTCTCCCGGTTGGAGAAAGCGATCGGGAAAGTCGGAGTACGGATAAACCCGCACCTCGCCTTTCATCCCTTGCGGTGCGACAATTTTACCAATTTCTATCCATTCGTCGGTGAGTTCTGGGGGAATGCTAGGGGATTGATGGTTCATCGAAAATTAGGGGTTGGTAAGGGGGGCGAATGGAAACCCCTGTCATTTATGTATGGGGAGGAATTCGCCCC
>NZ_JAJENT010000635.1:0-39922 GCF_035615515.1 Phormidium sp. CCY1219 | reverse complement strand
GGCTTTAAGCCTTAGATTCCTTGCCCCGCTTACGTTTTCAGTATTTCAACTTCAACTTTGGCGGGAACGATTCGCACCTAGTAAGTTCAAGATAACATTGCAAAGGGGGAAACCCCCTTTTTTTTTACAAAAATTTACTTCGGGGGGCAAATTTGAGGGGAAAGGGGGGAGATGGTTGAGCAACCCTAGCCGAGTCAAAACGAATGCGATCGCTGCAGCAAGCAATCGGGTAGGGAATGAGTCCCGGCATCAATCTCGCCTATGGGAGAATCTCCTCTCCCCTCCAAATGAGATGAAACGGTTCGCGGAATCTCGACCTGTGCACAAAAGGCAAGTCTTCCTAGGTCGGATCGATTTGCGCGAGTCCCACGCGCACGGAGGAGAGAGAAAAGAGTCGGTGAAGCAGAGGCGCGACGACCGCAATTATACTGTATTCTCCCCAATCGCGGGGCATAGCTCTCAGTATTTTTACGCCCACCGGGGTTTCGCACAACAGGATGGCATGAGGAGAATTCCAACCCACTGCGGATGCAATGCCAATTGTCTCAAATCTATCTCCGGACTCCCGAGGGATGAAGACACAGCAAGTCCCTACCTTTTATATGCATTCATTTTGGCCAGAATATTGCGAATTGCCAATCCACAATATTTCGGCGAACATTCTAGGTGGCGAACCGGTAGAGAGGCATCGGTCGGATGCGGACGGCAGAAATTCCCTGACTTTTGCGATTCCATCCCCAATTGTGGAGGATAAAGAGGGTAAGGCTCTGTTTTACCGAGGCTGGCGATCGCCTTCTCCTTTATTTAAGGAGGTATTGCCCGAGCATTTCCTCCAAGAGACCGTCAAAGCATGACCTTTTCCTCGGCTTTGACTCATAAATAGCGAGTCTGACTCGGAAAAGTGGGGCCTATTTCATACTTTGTCATTCAGACTCCGTTTTTTTATTGAGAAAATAAAAAAAACTTTTATTTTTTTTTTTGGGCAATTTTTGGTGTTTGTCGCTACATTTAGGCAGGTTTTGGCGGCTGTATTCCTTGTTTAGCAAGGTTTTTGCTGCTAAAGCTTGACAACGCAGTAGGAAAAAAATTTTTTTGCCGTTTCCCTTGACAAAAAAGAAAAGAGCCTCTTTAATAGAGTTAACAGAGGATTACAGAGTCAATCAGGGAGCAGCCAAAACCAATTCGGTTTGTTGATGCAAACATTACTGACCTTTACAACAAGAAGAAACAATCATGCAAAAGCTTAACGCCTACAAAACCATCGCCAAAACTGTCAAAATGTCTAAAGTGAATGGCTTGCTCAGTTTGTTAACCATTGCCACAGTGGGAATGATTTCTCTACCCGCCGAAGCGAACGGATACCGAGTCACTGGTGATAGTGCGGTGATTCAAAACAGCCAACAACGCGCCGTGGTTACGGGCAGTGGAAATAACGTGCAACAAAACTCCCGCCAAACCCATATCGATCGCACCTCTGGCGGATTTGGCAACCAAGGAATCGTGCAAGAACAAACCCAAGACGCTGATGTGTATGGTCGTCACAATCACGTGCGGCAAAACAACCGTCAAACCACGGTAGAAACCAGCACGCCTCGTTATTCCCCTCGCCATGCGCCGCGCTATCAAAAGAAACCCAACTATCGCAAAAAGCACTAAAGAGATCGCCTCCTAAACCCGAGAACCGAATTGCCCTCGGTTTCTCGGGAGTGGAGGGAAAAACACCGAAGAAAAATCGGGCGATCGCACAGCATTCTGGCGGTTTGCAATTCCCGAGTTCGGACGCCATATGACAGGCACTCAGGTAAGGTGGGAGGCCAAAACTCCCCCTGCGCCACTCGGGTTTAACTGACCCTGATTTAACTTTACCGTGCTTTTCCCTCCCCGTCAAATCGACTCCATTTTAACCGTTCGTTAATGGTCATCAACCATGCTAAAAACCACAGGCATTTTGAGTCTGCTGAGTGCCACGGCAACCCTAGGGCTGGTTGCTTTGCCTGCCGATGCAGAATTTGGTCGCAGTAGCGCAAACAATCGGCGCGTGGTGCAGCCAATCAGCCAAGAAGCCATTATTAATGGCAACGATAATCGGGTGGATCAAACCATCAAAGTCATTTACATCAACCAAGGGCGAAGGACCAACAGCACACCATCTTCTGCTGCTGCTGGGAGTTCCCGCCGATTTACCCAACAAGGAATTGTCCGCACCCCGACTCAACTGCCAAATTATTCTAGCAATAATCAGCGGATTATTCAACAAAATACCCAACGAAGCAACCGCTACTAAGGTAGCGGAAATGGGGGGGAAAGCTTATTTCCACCCATCGTCTCTGAAACCCAGTCTCGGGCGGAATTCTTGGGAAAATCCAAGAAATCCGCGAGATTTGCGAAGCGGATAAATTTTCCTCCTGCCGAATTTATCCCCAGTTTCGGGACAATGCCAACACCACAAAACCCATCGGGAGGATACCATGAAAACCTCAATACTTGCAGCCTCTTGCTGCGCGATTTCTGCCTTGTTTAATTTTGCACCGATTTCCACCATTCCGGTTTCGGCACAATGCGTGCAACTGGATCAAGGGATTCAAGTTTCGATTAGTGGTGCCGGACCGGCGCGGCGAAATAATGACGTCCAAATGGAATCGCAAGGAGCTTGTAGCGGCAGTTCCACCGTGACCACTGGGGCACAAATTCATGTCGGTCCTAATCGCGCGGTACAAAACCGCACGGTGCGCCAAACTATCCGGAAAAACGGTCACTCGCAATTGCGGAATTCTTATCCGATTCAGATTCGCGTCAATCCACAAATTGATGTGGATAATCCCGCCGATCGCATTGACTCGATTAACAATCCGGCTCTGCGGTATCGAGAAAAACTACGTTTAGTTGAATAACCTATCACTGCGCTCATTGACTGAGGGGATGTCAACTTCTTGACGCTAGGAGAAATAACCGAGGAAAAATAACAGGAGGATTTTTCTTTTATTTTCCCCTAGTCTTTCGGCAGTAGAGGGCGCTATTGTTTTAAATGCAGCCCGTGGTTTGTCCGCACAAGCCCCGGGCTGAGGGTCAATAATTCACGGTAAGAAAGGGATAGAATGGTGTATGTATCGATAAATCCAGTGTTGTATTTGATGAAAGACAAAATGAAGATTAAACTGTTGGCTGTAGCCACGTCTTGTGCCGCCTTACTGCTCGGGGCGACGCAGGCGATCGCGCAGATGTCGATTCAGATGGACGATCGCGGAATATTTATGGAATCCAATCGCGGATTTAGGCTAGACTACTATCGCGATCGCCAGGAGTTTCGCCGCAACTCGTATGGGAATTCCTTCAATCGTTGGGGCAATTTATTTCCTCATTGGGAGATGGAGTTTCCCCAGTTAGATCGGTGGGAAAGACATCGGGGGCGTTCGGTAGAAACGAACTCGTTGTTATCGCGCAGTGAAGGAACCACTGCCGTCACTGTAAAGTCTGCCTATCTCGATTTAGAAATTAGTGGAGAGGCGCGGACTTATATTAGCGCAGAGATAACCGTAGATGGAATTCCCGTAAAAACGGTGAGGGGAAACAGTGCGTTTATCAATCTCGCCCCCTATCTGGAGTCGGGGGAAAACCGGGTAGAAATTCGCGGATATTATAGTCCAGCCAGTTCAACAGTGCGGTTAGAATTAGTGGGGGAAAGGAATACCATAACCCACGAAATTAGTGGCAATGGCAGCTTGAGACAGACGTTGATTTTGGATGTCCGGTAAGCGAGATCGTGTCATTAATGAAGCAAGTTTTTCACACACACCATGCCTGCCGGGGGTTTCTCCCGGCTTTTTCTCTGTATTTCCATAGTAGAATGCAGCCTTAGAGCTGCGATCGGCTCCATACATCCTAAACCGAGGCAGAAGCCTCGCCTGCGTCCCTCAGATACACTCTAAATCCTCTGTAAAACGCGACAATTGCAAAACCCACTGCGGCATTTAGGAGGATTATCTCCGGATACCGAAAGTGGCAAAAGTAAGATATCGTAGTAATCAGGAGATTCTACCGGGGTTGCCTCTTTAAAGCGGGAACATCCGGAGTTTAACAGAGTCTCTGTAATTGTATCGTCAAGGGGCAGTAGACAGGTGTTATCGCGCGAGTTTTTAACTCAGATGGCTCATCAGCATCAACTTTCTCCCGATCAGGAGAGAGTATTTTTGCTACGGTTTGCAGAGGATAAAGACTATGACGAAATCGCCCAAATAGAGGATACTTCTCGCGGCGCTTGCCTCAAACGCATGGGTCAAGTTTATAAGAAATTTGGCATCGAAGGGGAAACCCGAGGCAAAGAGAGCGAATTGAGAGCATTTCTCGATCGCCAATCGCCGGAGAGCAGAGCCTCATCGGTGGTGGTTTCCGAGTCTGTCCCTAGGGAATCCAGAGAAAGCGAGCCACAAGCTGAGTTAATCGGAGTCTCCGTGGCGATCGCACCCTCGGTGGCCACCCGATCGGAGGTTATCCCTCAGAAAGTGGCGATCGTATATGGCGATCGCAAACCGGATCTGCGACTCGTGGAACCTTTAAAAGAAGGCATGAGCGCGGTGGGACACGAAGTGACTGTCGCACAAGATGTCCTCAGAGCGGGAGAAAACGGCCTGCAACGGCTGAAAACCCTGTTCGAGGAGTGCGATCGGCTGTTACTGTTGTTGTCCGAGCAAGCGGCATTTAGCGATTTGCTCATCGAGCAAGTGCGCCTCGCCAGAGAGTTGCGCCAGTCGCGCCAAGACGGCAAACCGCAGACGATCGCAGTGCGGGTAAATTTTCCCTTAAATGCGCCCATAAACTACGATCTGAGCGTATTGCTCCAAGGAGTGCCGCAACGCCTGTGGCAATCGCCGGCTGACACGCCTGCGATCGTGCGAGACATCCTGCACCTGCTGCAAACCGAGGGAACCGATACCGAAAGCGAGGCCGAATCTGCCGCCTTATCCGCTTTAACCCCAACCTGGGAAAGCACCGATGGCCGACCTTTACCCTTTGCAGGGCCAGAATTGCCCGAAGGACAAGTAGACTTGGGTTCTCCCTTTTATGTCGAACGTCCGCCCATCGAACAACGCTGTTTTGAGACGATCGTCCAACCCGGTGCCCTGATTCGAATCAAAGCACCGCGACAAATGGGCAAAACCTCGTTGATGGCGCGCATTCTCAATCACGCCTCCCAACATGGATATCGTCCCGTTCATCTCAGCTTTCACTTAGCCGATAAAGGCGTTTTTGCCACCTTAGATAAATTTCTGAAATGGCTTTGCGCCTACGTCGGTCAACAGCTCAAACTGCCGAATCAACTGCCCGAATATTGGGATGATTTTCTCGGCAGTAACGTCAACTGCAAAGCGTATTTTGAAGAATATCTGCTCAAAGAAATCGACACTCCCTTAGCCTTGTGCCTCGATGAAGTCGATCGCGTCTTCCAACATCCCGAAATTGCCGATGACTTTTTTGGCTTGTTGCGCGCGTGGCACGAAGAATCCAAGCGGCGCGAGATTTGGAAAAAACTGCGATTAGTTGTGGTGCATTCCACCGAAGTGTACATTCCGATGAACATCAATCAATCCCCGTTTAACGTGGGGCTGCCGATTGAATTAACGGAATTTACCCCCAACCTGGTGCTGGATTTAGCTCGGCGCTATGGCTTGAATTGGAATGCCAAAGCAGTCGAATCTTTGATGCAAATGGTCGGCGGACATCCTTTTTTGGTGCGCCTCGCTCTTTATCATATTGCTCGTCAGGACATCACCCTCGAAGGACTGTTAAAAACTGCCCCCACGGAAGCGGGACTTTATAACGATCATCTGCGACGTCATTTGTGGAATTTAGAACAGCATCCGCAATTGGCAAGCGCCATGAAAGAGGTAGTTGCCACCTCGGTTCCGGTGCGATTGCCTTCAGAACAAGCGTTTAAATTGCACAGCATGGGGTTAGTGAAGTTCCAAGGGAATGAGGTCGTAGAGCGCTGCGATTTATATCGTCAGTATTTCCGAAATCGACTCGAGGGGTAGTTGAGCGGATGAATGGTGCTCTACTCAGTAGACGTGCAAGTTATCAGCTAGGAGCCGATCGGATTCCATGATTCTCAATACTCTACCACGATTTATAATGATGGTAGCCCTGGTTATTCCTCTGTTTTTAGCCAATCCGGTGAAGTCGGAAAACTATCGCAATTCGCCCCGTAAGTGTGGGAATGCAGATGACCCCTCCTCGGCGCTAAATCTGTCTGACCTACAGCGACAATCCTCCCCGAGTTGTCAACCGGCGTTTGCCCTCGAGTTGGGTAAAAAGCGCTTGTCCCCGGGATGGAATGCCGGCACGAAACAGGTGAAAGATGCTTGTTCGATTTCCGGAAGAATCTATGGCATCGAACGACAGCGATCGCGGTCGATTTACGTGGTGGTCATCGACCCGAATACCGAAAATGCCTTAGCCAAATTTCAGGCATTTAGCAACGACCCCACTCAACCGAATTATGCCTTTTCTTTGATGCGTCCGGGTCGGTATTTACTCAGCGTTTTTCACGAACGTGCGGGAACCCTGGTTCCGTTTAGAACGCGACCCAGCGAAAGATTGGTCAACTGTAGTCGTGCTAGCGATATTACGGATGTGGACTTTGAGTTACAGTAATAAAAAATCATCTGATGTTCCCGATTGCCGACCCGATGGTTCGGAAAGATGACTTATCCGAGAGTTCGGAACCCAGCGTTGAGGAAGATCGCCCGATCGAGTAGCTTCGGAGTGACTGAATGATTGCCAATCATACTTCAGCATACTATCAAGTCGGAGGAAGTCTCCCGCCAGATGCCCCCACCTATGTGGTGCGTCAAGCGGATCGAGAACTCTATGCCAGTCTGAAGGCGGGAGAATTTTGTTACGTTCTCACATCCCGGCAGATGGGAAAATCCAGCTTGCAACTGAGAACCATGCAACAGTTGCAAGCGGAAGGAATTGCCTGCGCGGCGATCGATTTATCCGCGATCGGCAATAAAGACGTGACCTCGATGCAATGGTATGCCGGGGCTATCCACACCATCTCCAGCTATTTTGGTTTGTTCGATCGCCGGGAATTTAGAACCTGGTTGCGCGATCGCGACGAACTCTCTCCCGCCCAGCGCTTGAGCGAATTTATCGAACAAGTCCTGCTGCAACGCATCCGCGAAAATATTGTCATTTTTATCGACGAAATCGATAGCGTCCTCGGCTTAAATTTCCCGATTGACGATTTTTTCGCCTCTATCCGCGCTTGCTACAACAAACGCGCCCACAATCCCGACTACAAACGCCTCACCTTCGTCCTCCTCGGTGTGGCGACTCCCACGGAATTAATCCAAGACAAAAGCCGCACGCCGTTTAATATCGGGCGATCGATTCAACTTAATGGCTTTCAACTGCACGAAGCACAACCTTTAGCTGAAGGATTGGCGCAAGTTTGCACCAACCCGCAAGACCTGCTGCAAGAAATTTTACACTGGACGAACGGCCAACCTTTCCTCACCCAAAAACTCTGCAAGTTAGTGGTGAATGGAGAGGGTCAATCGACCCGAGCAAATGGCCCGATCGCTATTGAAAATCCGGCCAATTTCATCGCCTCCCTGGTGCGATCGCGGGCGATTGAAAACTGGGAATCGCAAGATGAACCGCCGCATTTAAAAACCCTGCGCGATCGCTTGCTGCGAAATGAAAAGCGGGCCAGTCGCCTCTTAGGTCTGTATCAGCAAATTTTACAGTCTCCCCACGGCATCCGCGCCGATAACAGTCCGGAACAAATCGAATTGCAGCTTTCCGGATTAACCTGCAAGCAAGGTGGTCAGTTAATGATTTACAACCCCATCTATGCGGCAGTATTTGATTTAAACTGGGTGGATAGAGCGTTAGATGATTTGCGCCCCTATGCCGAAGCTTTATCGGCGTGGGTGGCGTCGGAATATCGCGATGAATCGCGACTGTTGCGCGGAAAAGCCTTGCGCGATGCCCGCCTTTGGGCGGCTGACAAAAGTTTGAGCGATCGCGACTATCAGTTTTTAGCCGCCAGTCAAGAACTCGAAAAACGCGAAGTCCAAAAAGCCCTAGATGCCGAAAAGAAAGCCCTGCATATTTTATCCGAAGCCAATCAAAAGCAACGGGAAGCCAATCAAATTTTAACCCAAGCGCAACAAAAAGCCAAGCGCATGCTCAAGCGCGCCTATGCGGTGATGACGGTATTTTTTGCCGTGGCAGCAATCGCCTTATTTAAAGGCAAAATTGCCCTCACGGAAGCCCAACAAGGAACCCTCATCGAACGCCAAGGAGCGAATGCCTTAAAATGGTTTGCATCGGAAGGGGTAGAACTGGAAGCGTTGCTCCTGGCGATGCAGGCGGGACAAGATTTAAACCAGTTGGTAAATGCCGATCGCCCCTTACCCAAGTATCCCACGATCGGTCCGCTTTATGCCTTGCAAACTATTCTCCATGAAATCCACGAAAAAAATCAATTAAAAGGCCATCAAGGTGCGGTGCGAAGTGTCAGTTTTAGTCCCGATGGGGAACGATTGGCCACGGCGGGAGAAGATGGTACGGTGCGTCTGTGGAACCGTTCCGGCACTCCTTTGGCTACGATTGCGGCCCATGAAAGTGCGATCGATAGCGTCACTTGGAGTAAAGATGGAGAGCGGATCGCGACGGCGGGAGAAGATGGTACGGTGCGTCTGTGGAACCGTTCCGGAACCGCGATCGCTAGCTTTCAAGCAGATGCCAATCCGATCGCCAGTGCGGTGTTTAGCCAAGATGCTAACCGCCTCGCTACGGTGTCGGAAAATGGCACGGTGCGCGTTTGGAATTTGCAAGGAAAGCAACTGAATGCGTTTAACAATATTCAAGGTAATATTAATAGTATCAGTTTGAGTCCGGACGGGAAACATTTTGCCACGGCGGCGGAAGAAGGCACGGTGAAAGTATGGAACTTGGAGGGCAAAGCGATCGCGCAATTTACCAGCACCCCCACCGCAATGGATAGCGTCAGCGATAGTCCCGAAGCTCACCCATCGGTGAATCGCATGAGCTTTAGTCCCACGGGGAATTTATTTGCTACCGCCGCCTTCGATGGTACGGTGCGGGTTTGGAATCTTTCGGGAGAAGAAATCTCGGAATTTAATACGGCTCAAAGTGCGATTAATAGCATGACGTTTAGTCCGAATGGCGAGTATCTGGCGTTGGTGGGATTTGATGGAACGGTGCGATTGTGGAATCTCGACGGGGAATTGCTCGAACAGTTTAAAGGCGATCGCCACGATCGCGTCAATAGCATGAGTTTTAGTCCGGATGGCGAGCGCTTGGTGACTGGGGGCGTGGATGGTACGGTGCGATTGTGGGATTTATCGGGGAATGCAAACCCGCCTTTTCACCTGTATCGCACTCAAGGCGATCGCGTTACCTTTACCCCAGAAGCCGAACTTTTGTCCTCGGATTCAACGCCAGCAGTCGAGTCTTTGTCCGCGCCCTCGTCAGATTCCAAACCGCAGTTTTGGCGGATTATTTTTAGTCCCGATGGCGAACATTTTGCTACCGCACAACCCGAGGGCCAGCTTAGAATTTGGAACTTGTCCGGTACGGCGCAAAGTCCCTCTTTTACCGCCCATGAGGGTCGCATCGTTAGCATGAGTTTTAGTTCCGACGGGCAGCGCCTCGCCACTGCGGGGGAAGATGGCATGGTTCGTCTTTGGGATTTGTTCGGCAATTCCCTAGAACCGGAATTTAAGAGTATGGGAAATGAAGTGAAAAGTATTAGTTTTAGCTCCGATGGCGAGCGGATCGCGATCGCCAATGGGCCGGGTCTGTTGCAAGTGTGGAATTTATCAAATAACCAGGTTCGGAAACTCCCTTTTCCTTACGGGGAAGTCACCAGTGTGAGTTTTAGTCCGGACGGAAAGCGCCTCGCGATCGCCGCCGAAGATGGCAAAATTCGCTTGTGGAATTTGTCCGGTGAAGAACTAGATAAATTCAATAGCGATACTCGCTGGATCAATAGTATGAGTTTTAGTCCCGATGGCAATTTGTTGGCCACTGCCGGCACCGATGGTACGGTAACGCTTTTTGTGTTATCCGGTTCCCTATCAAAGCAAGTTCTCGCCAAGTTTCAGGCGGATGAAACCGATGTGCTGAGCATGACGTTTCTCTCCAATGGAGAACAAATCGTCACGGTTGGCACGGATAATGCGGTGACTTGGTGGGAGTTGGAAGGATTGAGTTCCCTGCTCGATCGCGGCTGCAATTGGCTCTCGGATTATTTGGCAACTCATCGACAAGTTCGCTCGGAATTGACCGTGTGCCGCTCTGATTAATGTTTTTGATAAATTTTCCTTCCATTGATGGTAGATTGCAAAAATATGAGGTATAATAAAAGGGGATGCAAACATCAAATTTAAGCGAAGTCAGCACGATAAAAGACTCGCAAGAGATTACAAGTACAGAAGAGCCAACTGGAGGAACAAACAGCCCGCTATTCTGGCGATTTCGGGATAAAAATACCAGTCAAAAATAACCAATAATAGGTTTTTATGGCTGGAAAACTATGGGTAATACTTCAATACTGTATGAGGTATTTTTGCTGCGATCGCCACTCAATTGTCGAACCCTAATAATCAAGGAAGCTGTCATCATGTCAAACTTACAACTGTCTCCAATTAATACAGCCAATAAGTCCCAGGTCAGGGAAAACATTACTCAACTTTATGCCCCAGGCACAGTAGATTTAAGCCGAGGTTCTGCCGCCTATTCTTCTGGTTCTCATTTGAACTGGACGGCGGATACGGAATTGCTGGGTTTAGTGTTTGAACTCACCCCCCGGGCGGCGGATTATCTTTACGCGCAATACAGCATTGGGTTGCACGCTTGGTTTTTAGACCAAGTGCGCCAAGCTGACCCAAAATTGTCCGCTTATTTGCATGACGGACAATCGGAAAAACCCTTTACGATTTCGGGGTTAGAAGGGGAATTGGTCTCTTCTGGCAAGGATTTTCAACTGCAAGTGGGCCAAACCTATCGGTGGTACGTGACCGCACTCTCGAAACCGGTGGTGCAGTTTTTCCGGGAGTGGGTGCGTCAGTTGCCCGAGGAAATTGACTTGCGAAATGCGCCGCTGTCGATTCGCGCTTGTGAAATTGCTTTGGATCCGGTTAAATATAGCACGCTGTGGGATTCCGCCCCCCCAAATCCGCCGACGATGCGATTGAGTTTTGTCACGCCCACCAGTTTTCGCCGCAAGAAGCATCACTTCCCCCTCCCAGTACCGACGAATGTATTTCACAGTTATCTGCGTCGCTGGAACGATTTCTCGGGGATGAATGTAGACCAGGAGAAGTTTTTGCAGTGGGTGGAAGAGTCAGTGCTGATCCACCGCCATCAGTTAGAGTCGATGAAAGTCGCCGCCGGGAAAAAAGGCATGGTGACGGGATTTACCGGGGCGGTTGAGTTTGGTTTATCCCGTCAAGCGGGGGAAGTGCCGGAATACGAACAGTTGTTCTATGCGTTGGGACGCTTGGCCCCCTATTGTGGTACCGGACATAAGACCACGTTCGGTTTGGGTCAAACTCGCTTGGGTTGGTCTTGTGAGTCTGCCCCCAGCGTGCCTTCGATGCAAAGTCTTTTGGCGGAACGAATGGCGGAATTGACGGAACTGTTTATGAGTCAGCGCAAGCGCAAGGGAGGCGATCGCGCTCGCGAAATTTCCGAAACCTGGGCTACCATTCTCGCCCGTCGCGAGTTAGGCGAATCCTTACAGGCGATCGCCGCTGACCTGAATATGCCCTACCAAACGGTGAAGACCTACGCCAAGTTAGCGCGCCGAGCACTGCGATCGCACTAAATTATCCGCTTGATTCATCCCCACCGTAGGGTGCGTGACCCCCGCCCGCCAATTGTGCCATTTTACCGCACTTACATCCGGGGGTCACGCACCGCCCGCGTCATTCCCCCAAATCCACCGTAGGGTGCGTGACCCCCGCCCGCCAATTGTGCTATTTTACCGCACTTACATCCGGGGGTCACGCACCGCCCGCGTGATTCCCCCAAATCCAATCCTATACGGAAGGGGCATGGTAAAACTCTGCTTTAAGGATGAGTGCTTTAGGAGGTGCGATCGCCTAAAATAACAAAAAACCCACGGAGCTATTGCCATGACACAGGTCTCTGAACGCTCGACCTCCGACCTCTTTCGTTCGGTGGCCACTTTAATCGCAATTTTGGCCGCATTTGGCACGAATATTCTCGCCAATATTTCCCCCTTTAATGGGTTGACGATTGGCGAAATTTCTAACCAATATTTTCAAAATGTGCTGATTATTCCCGCTAACTATGCCTTTGCCATTTGGGGGATTATTTATCTGGGATTAATTAGCTTCGGCATTTACCAAGTTTTACCGACACAACGGGATAATCCTCGCTTGCGTCCTATGGGCTACCTGTTAGTGGTAGCGAGTGTGGCTCAAATTATCTGGGTGTTTTTGTTTGAATACCTGCTTTTTTCCTGGTCGGTTTTGGCCATGCTGTGCATTTTGCTTGCCCTCATCGGCACTTATCTGCGTTTGGATATTGGCTTAACGCGAGTGTCTCGTTCGGATAAGTGGTTTGTTAATATTCCTTTGAGCATTTATTTGGCTTGGATTAGCGTGGCAACGATTGTTAATATTGCCAGTGCGCTTTATGCTTTGGGCTGGAATGGTGGCTTCATCACGCCGGTGATTTGGACGGCGATAATGTTGGCGATCGCAGCAGCGATCGCCGCATTTGTGACCTGGCAACGCACCGATATTGCGTTTAATTTGGTGTTCGTTTGGGCGTATATCGCGATCGCGGTGCGCCAAGCTGAGTATCCGGTTATCGCTTGGACTGCTGGGGGACTGGCGATCGCCTTAGTTGCCTTACTCGTGGTTCGCATACAGGGAAGATAAACTGTGCCGGCGGCAAATCCCCCCGGTTTCAAACCTGCCCTCGCTCCCAGGGGGCGGTAACAAGCACTCGCACAACCCTCGCTCCCACCGTTCCAGAAGTTCAGAAAAAAGGGAAAATTTGTTCGAGTGGGGAGGAAAAATGATGCTTTCGGTAGAGGCGATCGCGCCAAGGTTTTGGATATTCTGTTTTCCAATGAGGGCGATCGCGCTTGTGATAACTTTCTCAAAGCGCGGAAATTTTTGCCAACACTATCCCCGGCGATCGCTACTTGTCCCTCACTCTTCGGCAATTGCATCGGCAATCGATTGGCGGTGGATTTGCTGAAAACTGAGGCGATCGCCTTTTCTCTTGCAAACCGTTGCCACTCGCAAACGCTTATGACTTTTCCAACTCTCCAATCTGTCGGGCAATCCATTCAAGTGCCGGATCCAGCCCCTACCCCCGCCCCCACACCGCCGAATCCGGCACCCCCGACTCCGGAGCCAATTCCCGGTCCCGCACCGGAACCCACGCCGTCTCCCGCACCGGAACCGGTGCCCCAACCGGTGCCCCAACCGGTGCCCCAGCCGGTGCCTCAACCGGTGCCCCAGCCGGTGCCCCAACCAGTGCCCCAGCCTCAATAAAGGGCAAAAATCGCCGATCGCAAAAAAATTTTTGGGCGAGGGCTTGACAATCGCCCAAAAAAGTTGTAAACCAGAATACATACTAGAAATCGTTCATCTCCCCACCGACGATCGGTTCGTCATCCTGGAGAGACGGAAGTAGGTCTAAAAAGCCGAAGGAACGCACTGCATCTTACATGAAGTATGTACAGAGGTAATTCAAATGATGCTTGCGCCCTCATTAACGACCTTAGCGATCGCTTCGATCGCAGTCTGCTTGAGCGTAAATACCCAAGAAGAAATCGTGAAAGTCTCGGCGGTTTGCATGGCGGCAATCTGCTTGATTCTTAGCCTCGTGTTTGCCCCTTGGCTGGTCAAACTGGCCATTGTTTCGGTTCCTTTATTCACTCAAATTAGCCCGTTTAATCATTCTACTTAACCGTAATCCGAGAAAAATTTAGATTCCCATCACCACCGAACCAACCTTTGTGCGAGAAAAAGTTAGGTAAAATCCGATCGCGGTGACGGGCTTTGTCCCGGCAAAAAGTTAGGCGGCGCGCATTCACCCTTCCCGATCGCAGAACGCCCCATTGCGGGGATGGGAAACCGCTGTGCCCTGGACTATCAATCGCGGCGATCGCGCGAATAAGACTGCGGCACGACAAACCGCAACACCTGCTGTCGCACGTCGATGCGAAACCGCGAACTCACTTGATATTCCTCTCCGTCCATTTGCCCTGCTGGGATGGAGTGGCGATACTGGGGTAAAATTTCAAACTGAAACGCAGATCCGCGTCGCGTGGGAGACAGGGCGATGCCCCAACGGCGAAAGTCCGCTTCCGAAAAGGGACCCGATCGCAGGTTGGCGATCGCCTTCCAGAAAAATTCTCCCCTTCCCATCACCGGAATCAACTCAAAATAACCATCATCCGGTAAGGAATCGGGCGCGGGTATCCAGTCGCCGCCATAAACTAGGGTGTTTTTCACGATAATATCGATCGCGCTTTGATAGTGATGCTTCCCTCCATCAATCTCCACGCACACATCAAACGCCCTATCCCGATACAGGGTTGCGATCGAATGCTGAATCGATGCGCCCACATAAATAAGCTGGTCTCTGTATATCTCACTTAAAAAGGGGATTGAGGACACTGTAGCGCGATCGCGATTGCTCTTTTCGACAATTTCTGCGTCCCATCCGAAACTCAGGGAATCCACAAACCAATCGGTTTTTATCGCCCGATTCTCTTCGTCTAGATGCTGCAAGCGTCCCGCATCTAACAGCATGGTTTTGCCCTCGGCGATCGCTCTCACGTTCTCGGGCAATGCGCGATCGCCGCTTTTCATGCCAAATGACTTGCCTTGGTTGTTTCCCGTTCCCGTGGGTAACAGTGCTACGGTGACTTCCGAGGCATGTTGGGACGAAAGTACCCCTTGCGCCACCTCGGAAAACGTTCCGTCTCCTCCCATCGCGATCGCCAAGCGCACCCCCGACTCGTCAATGGCGCGCCGCACTATCTCGATGGTTTTCCGGTCCGGTTGCGTGGCGATCGCCTCGTGTTCGATGCCGAAATCTCGTAACAGTTTTCTTGCATATTCTGTCCATTTGGCCGTGCGGCCACCGTAGGCATTTGGATTGCTAAAAAGTATCGGTTTAGGCATGATTTTAAACTGTTTTTATCCTATTGTATTATAGCATCTCTCTCTTTACAGTTTATCGATTTTCCGGTCATTTTGTCCACCAGTCTTTTGCTGGCGGCAACTACGCCACTCCCATCGGTCATTCCCGCCCTGGCACGAATCCAGAACAAATCTGCGCTGTTCCCAATCGCGAAATCAGAAAACTATCGGATAACCCCCCCCCATTCATGTAATTAGGTTTTTCTCAGTTAGCTGTTTTCTTTTGTGCAATTTGGATGCTAATTTATCGGGGGTACAGCTTGGGGGTGGGAAATCCATCGCCCGGTGGGCAGTACACACCCCACAAGAATAAATTGTAATTGGCAATCTGCAATGTACCCATCCCAGCAATCTCGGCAAAAAATAGAATGAGATTTATTCTCGTATGCGGTAGAATAAGAACCGTTCTCGAAAATGTAGTGCAAGCATCTACCGTCATGGGGAGACAAGGAGAGTGCAAATGATTCGCCAGACTGTGGGAAAATTGTTGATGGCGCTGCTGGTGATGCCAGTGGCGATCGCCTGTCGCGAGACTCCTTCCGAGTCCGTATCCCAGGAACAAACTGCGGTATCCGAGGCGCAATCTTTAAACGCAGTGGCCACTTTTTTGCCGATGTACTGGTTTACCAAAGCGGTGGCGGGAGATAAAGCACAAGTGACGGTATTGATTCCCCCAGGGGCCGAGGTGCATGAATATCAGGCCAAACCGGAAGATGTCACAGCGATCGCCACTGCCGATATTTTAATCAAAAATGGTCTCGGTTTAGAAGAATTTCTCGAAGATACGGTAACAAATGCCGGCAATTCCGACTTAAAACAAATCGATGCCAGTGTTGGCATTCAAACCGTAGAAGAAATTTCTCCCGTGATGAACCCCCTCAAGGAGACCCACGCAGCACATGGGGAACATCACCATGATACCGCAGCAGAACATCACGACGAACACCACCATCACCACGTTCACGAAGGCGGAAATCCCCACGTTTGGCTTGACCCGGTTTTAGCCAAACAACAAGTGGAAAACATTCGCGACGGGTTAATCGCTGCCGACCCGGAAAATCAGGCCATTTATGAAGCCAATGCCGCCGATTACATCCAGAAATTAGACCAACTCAATGCCGAGTTTCAGCAGCAGCTAAAGCAGTATCCCAACTGCACCTTTATTACTTTCCACGATGCTTATCCTTACTTAGCGCAACGCTATGGACTACAGCAAGTGGCGGTGGTCTCCATTCCGGAAACCAACCTGTCCCCGAAAGAAGTGCAAACCACAGTAGAAGCCGTGGAAAACTATAACGTAAAGGCGATATTAGGGGAACCGGGAGTGGATAACAAATTGTTAGAAACCCTCTCGCAAGACTTGAACCTCACCCTTTATGCGATCGACCCCTTAGTGTCCGGACCGCTGGAACCGCAACATTATTTTACAGCAATGAAATCCAATTTGCAAACCCTAGAAACTGCGTGCAAGTAACTTCCTATGAATTCTGAGGATGAAAGGAATGGCAGCAGACGCCCCGAGTCCATTTCTCTGCAAGAATCTACCCCGGTCAAGGTAGACAATTTAACCGTTTATCGCGGCAGTTATCCCGCCCTGCGAGATGTTTCGTTTCAATTGCCCTCGGCAACCAATACGGCAATTGTCGGACCGAATGGGGCGGGAAAAAGTACCTTGGCGCAAGCTATTTTAGGGTTAATTCCGCGCAGTGGCGGTCAGATAGAAATGTTCGGCAAACCCTTGGAAAAACTGGGAAGATTGCGATCGCGCTTGGGCTATGTGCCGCAAAATTTTATTTTTGACCGTTCTTTCCCGATTTCAGTGAAAGAATTAGTGGGACTCGGATGGCGAAAAGCACAAGGGGAGAGACGATTTACCCGTAATTTGTCATCCGCAAGCCTTCCCTTTCGCTTTCCTTGGCAAAATGACCCGGAAAAAGAAACTGCCGTTGCTTGGGCGCTGCAACGAGTGGATGCCTATCATTTGCGAAATCGCGCGATCGGCGGGTTAAGTGGCGGACAATTGAAGCGCGTGTTGCTTGCTTATTGTTTGGTGATTCCTCGACATTTGCTCGTTTTAGATGAAGCGTTGGCGGGCATGGATATTCAAGGCGAAGCGGAATTTTATTCCCTTCTCAATGAGTTAAAACGCGAGCAAAATTGGACCGTGTTGCAGGTGTCCCACGATCTAAATATGGTCAGTCGCCACTGCGATCGCGTCATTTGTCTGAATCAAACCGTGGTCTGTAGCGGCGAACCGGAAGTCGCACTGGCCCCGCAAAATTTATTAGCCACTTATGGCCCGGATTTTGCTCGCTATCACCATCATCATTAAACGAAGAAAGGCAAGAGATACTTCGGAAAATTCCCACCCCCTTTTTGCTCCCGATCGCCATCATCATTTACTCGTTTTACTCGTTCCTAGGCTCTGCCTGGGAACGCCCCCCAGAGGCTCTGCCTCATTGTACCATTACTCATTTTCCCTCTTTTCAACCTGGCTATTTTTAATTGCAATACAGCCGCTTTATTCTGTTAGCAACTGCATCAATAGAACAACTTTCAGTTAATAAAATTACCCCGAATCTTTTTCATCCAGATGGTCGGCAACTGCCTCATAAAGGCTAAAGACGTGATTATCTTGCAGGCGATAGTAAACCCGCCGTCCTTCTTTGCGATAGCTGACCAGTCGAATTGCCTTTAAATTCCGCAATTGATGAGAAACTGCCGACTCGCTCATCTTGACAATGGCGGCTAATTCGTGAACGCATAATTCTTTCAGCGACAAAGCCGAGATAATTCGCAACCGATTGGCATCGCCCAGAAAACTAAAAAACTCGGCCATTTGTTGGGCTTTGTCTGCATCGAGCAGATGATTTTGGATGGTATGGATATTGTCAATATCTAGGGGATGTTCCGGCAGGCACTGCAAATCATCCGCCTCCCTGGGCGCAGGATTTTCCGTTTTATCGATAGAATAGTTAACTGACATTTTGCAGGTTTAGGTAAATGTTAAGCCAAAAAGGTTCAATACCTGTTCAATCGTACAGATATTAATGATGATAGTCAATTTTTTAGAAATCTTCAACTCCTGCACTTCGATTGGGTTGCAAGGAAGCGACACGGCGATCGCCAATCTTCTAGAATTACTGGGGTTGCCATTCATGCAGCGGGCGATCGCCGGTGGGGTGTTAATGGGAATCCTCGGCGGATTGCTCGGATGTTTCGTCACCCTGCGCCAGTTATCCTTTTTCAGTCATGCCGTGGGGCACTCTGCCTTAGTTGGCGTGGTGTTGGGGGTGTTATTGCAGGTGGATCCAACCTGGACTCTCTTGCCCTTTACCCTCTGTTTTGGACTCGGCGCGCTTTATTTAATCGAAAAAACCAAGCTTCCCAGTGACAGTGTATTTAGTATTGCCGTCTCCGCCGCTTTAGCGATCGGGGTAATTTTAACCAGCTTTTTACAAGGCTATCGGGGCAATTTGATGGCTGTCTTGTTTGGGGATATCTTGGCAATTAACCTCACAGATATTCTCTTAATTAGCCTGTTGTTGCTTATCAGTAGCGTGTTTTTGTTCTCCACTTGGCGACAGCAAATTTTAATTACCCTCAATCCGGATTTAGCCCAAGTGCAAGGCATCGCCGTGGACTTTCATCGCTATTTATTTGTGATTTTGCTGTCTCTAACCGTTGCAGTTTCAATTAAAGCCGTGGGGATTTTATTGGTGAATGCGTTTCTGGTCATTCCCGCAGCAACAGCGAAATTACTCGGCCATCCTTTTGCGAAATTTATGGCAATTTCTGTGACTATGGGTGCAATGGGTTCGATTCTCGGAATGCTCGGATCGGGACTGTTTAATTTTGCCTCGGGTCCGAGCATTGTAGTGGTGCAATTTTTGCTATTTTTACTCCTGTTGCTGGTCAAGCGAATTCCCTCGGCGTTTCCCTCTTCTTTAATTCCTCGGCGGGGAAAATAATGCCCGCGATTTTTGCAGATTTACGGTGGGGAGGCGGAACCTCGGGTAACGCGGGAGGAGGATGCGGACTTTTTACAAGGTTCCATCGGCGGTGACAAGAACGCCGTACAGTTCGGGTCTGCGATCGCGGAAAAACCCAAATGAAGCGCGATATCGGGCAATTTCCGCCCAATCAAACCTGGCGCAAATGACTCCTTCTTTATCCCCGGGCAATTCCGCCACTTTATCCCCGCGATAATCGGCAATAAACGAGTGACCGTAAAACGTTTGATTCCCTTCCATTCCCACGCGATTTGCCGCCACCACGGGCACCACATTTGCCACGGCATGACCCATCATTACTCGTTGCCAAGGGTCTTTGGTATCCAACTCCGGGTCTTGCGGTTCGCTACCGATCGCCGTCGGATAAAATAGCACATCCGCCCCCATCAATACCAGAGAACGGGCGCACTCTGGAAACCACTGATCCCAACAAATTCCTACCCCAATCGTACCATAGCGAGTCGGCCAAACTTTAAACCCCGTATTTCCCGGGCGGAAATAAAACTTTTCCTCATAACCCGGCCCATCGGGAATGTGACTTTTCCGGTAAATTCCCAATCGTTCCCCATTGGCATCGATTATCGCCACGCTATTGTAATATGCTGGTCCGGCTTTTTCAAAAAAAGACACGGGAATAACGACGCCTAATTCTTGGGCTAATTGTTGAAAATGAGTCAAAGTGGGATGGGCATCCACCGGATGCGCCCAGTCGAAAAAATGCTCTCGTTCTTCGCGGCAAAAATAATAGCTTTCAAACAACTCGGAAGGTAAAATGATTTGCGCGCCTTTCCCCGCCGCTTCGCGGACTAATTCCGTGATGCGATCGACATTGGCTTGTTTGTCTTGGGTAAATGAGGTTTGCAATGCAGCAACAGTAACGGCTTGATTCATGGTTTGGGTTTGAGGGTTAATTCTCGGTGATTTTTCAGGTCTGGAAATTGCGACGCGGTTGGTTAAATTTCAGCAGGAAATGCGGGGTGTTGCTGAGTGATGCAGTGAAATGCACCGCCTCCGGTTAAAATGGCTTTGGCGGAAAGTCCGATCGCGCGTCGGGTGGGAAAAAGTTTCGCGATCGCTTCTACAGCGGACTCATCCCACTCACTTCCATAAGTGGGCACCACCACCGTGCGATTTCCGATATAAAAATTCACGTAACTGGCGGGCATAATTTCACCCCTGTCGTCTACAATTTTACCCGGTGACGGAATGCGAATCACGCGCAAATGCCGTCCTTTGGCATCGGTAAAGGTGGATAAATCCCGGGCAATTTCTGCTAGGATTTCGGCATTGGGATCGTCGGCGTTGCGGGGTTCCATGCACAGCACCACACCCGGGGCAACAAATCGAGCGATCGTGTCAATATGTCCGTCGGTATGGTCGTTGAGCAATCCGCGCTCGATCCACAGCACTTTTTTGATGCCAAAAGCCGATCGCAGCACCGCTTCGAGTTGGGCTGGGCTGCGATCGGGATTGCGATTCGAATTGAGCAAACATTGGCGGGTAGTTAAGCAGGTGCCTTCGCCATCAATTTCTATCCCACCCCCTTCGATAACTTCGGGAAAATAATCGCTGCATAAACCGAGGCGATCGCTAATTCCTTGGGCAACCTTTTCATCTCCCGGCATGATATATTTGCCGCCCCATCCGTTAAAATTAAACCGAATTGTCGCCAGTTTGCCCGCGCTTTTCCAGCGAAAAATCGGTCCGATATCCCGCAGCCAAATATCGCCAAACGGCATCAGATGAAAGCGCGCCGGAATTCCATCCAGCCATGCTTCGGCGGTGGTTTTTCCCGCCTCATCCAGCACCAGAATTTCTAACCTTTCGCCGCGCGGTTTACCGGTGCGGGGATCGGGATCGGCGATCGCCCGACACAACTGCACAAATTCCGCCCGCGCCGCCGACAAATACTCTCCCCATTCCTTTTCATGGCTGGGAAAAGCCAACCAGCACGCCGCATGGGGTTCCCATTCTGCAGGCATGCGATCGTGAGTGGCAGGAGCGCTGAGGATAGTCAAGGGTGTTTCTCCTTATATCCCGACTTTAATACTCCCCCTATTTTAACACTTTGACTGGCATTTTTAACGCGCGATCGCCAAATTTTCCCCGAATTTTCACCCGAGGCGGATTCTTCGGCCTTTCATCCCTTCATCCATCCACCTCTGGGTCGCTTTTCATCCAGCTTTCCCAAGCGTAGGGGTAATGGTAGGCTGGACATTACCCACCGAACCCTTTGCAAAGCATTGCCCACCGAACCATTTGCACTCATTCGGTAGAATCCAACCCCGGGAATTGCGATATAATTTAAGAAAACCGTCACCCATAGGATTAAAAACTATGATTGCCAATTCAAGCGCAAACTACTTGTCTCCAGAAGACTATCTCAAAGGCGAGGAAAACAGCCCGATAAAACATGAGTATATTGACGGAAACATTTACGCAATGGCGGGAGCTAGCGATGCTCATGTGACCATTGCTGGCAATTTATTTGCGCTTTTAAGAAGCCATGTCCGAGGAACCGGCTGTCGGGTTTATATGGCAGATATGAAAGCTCGCATCGAGTCAAAAAATACCTATTACTATCCCGATGTTATGGCAACCTGCGACGAACGGGATAGAGAATTGGACTCATTTAAGCGCTATCCCCGTTTAATTGTGGAGGTTTTATCGGAGAAAACAGAAGCGTTTGACCGGGGTGATAAATTTGCCGACTATCGGGAAATCGAGACTTTAACTGAATATGTTTTAATCAATCAAAAGCGCCAGCGGGTGGATTGCTTTCGGCGCAATAGTGAAGGGTTGTGGGTGTTGTATTCCTATGACGAAAATAGCCGAGAAGTTCATCTCGCTAGCGTGGATTTTACCCTCAGCATGGAGAGTGTTTATGAGGATGTGGAATTGCGGCCAGAAAATCCGGCATCAGACAATCAAGGATAAGGGGGCGACAAAGCGTTTAGGTCGATCCCCGGCGGTTATGGACTGTATTAGAAGCCGTAGGGGGCGATCGCGCCCCTCCGAGACCCTGAATCCTGCGCCCTGACCCTGGGATCTCGAACGTCGTGTAATCATCAATCCCCGGCGGTTATGGACTGTATTAGAAGCGCTAGAGGGCGATCGCGCCCCCCGGGCACCCTGAATCCTGCGCCCCGACCCTGGGATCTCGAACTTCCTGTAATCGTCGATACTTCCACATCGTTACACTCCCGATCCCGGGCACGACCCTGGATCCTTTGGTCAAATTTCTACCCTCAGCGAGACCTAAATCTCTATCTCTAGATAGATGAATTCAATTCTAGAGGGTTGGGGAAAAATACAACCCCAGACGTATTGAAGTGCCAAAAAATTTAAGCTATAGTTAGTACCATCAGCTTAAAAAAGTCAGCCTAATCCAGTTGACCGCAGGAGGATAACCGATTCTCATCGAGAATATAAGTTCTCCAAATCTCACGGAAACTGGAGCGGGGGAACCAAGTTCAGGGGCTTATCTTCATCAGAAGGAACCCAACGGGGATGCTCAATTCCCAGTTCACTCTGAAGGAGAGGGACATCTCTCAGTCCTCGCCCGTCAGCTAACCCCGTCGGCATTGAGAGGAGACTGAAAGATCGGTAAAATAATATCTTTTACGCGACTCGTCAGTGTCCTTAGCTGGGAAAAAGTTTCCCACCCTGAGATTCTGTAGCGTCAGCCATGACACAACTCAGAACGCAAGCAGGCTGGGAAGCAAGGCATAAGGTAAACATCGAGACATGCTAAACCAAGAAAAAAATCGCATCGCTTTAATTTCGGTAACGGGCGATCCCGCCGCACAAATCGGTAAAGAAGAAGCCGGCGGTCAAAACGTCTACGTATTACAAGTCGGGTTAGCCCTCGCTAAACTGGGATGGAAAGTGGATATGTTCGCACGGCGCAACAGTCCCGAGCAATCAGCGATCGTTCAGCATCACCCGAACTGCCGAACCATCCGCTTAACCGCAGGGCCAGAAGAGTTTATCAATCGAGATCGCATATTTAGTTATCTCCCGGAATTTGTCAAAGCGTTTCAGAAATTCCAACATCGAGAAGGAATACAGTATTCCCTGATACATACAAATTATTGGCTGTCCTCTTGGGTGGGGATGGAGCTGAAAAAACACCAACCCGTGAGACTAGTTCACACCTATCACTCATTAGGTGCGGTTAAATATAGAAGCGTTCGCGATTTACCGGACATCGCCTCGACGCGACTGGCAACGGAAAAAGCTTGTCTGGAAACGGTCGATCGCGTAGTGGCCACCAGTCCGCAAGAAGAACAGCACATGCGGGCGCTAGTATCGCGTAAAGGAGCGATCGAAGTCATTCCTTGCGGTACGGATATCGAAAGATTCGGCCAGATTTCTCGCCAAGAAGCGCGCCAAGCCCTAGGCATTGCCGAGGATGCCAAAACCATCCTGTATGTGGGGCGCTTCGATCGCCGCAAAGGGATCGAAACCTTAGTGAGAGCGGTGGGGCAATCTAGCTTGCGCGATCGCGAAAACCTCAACTTAATTATCGGTGGCGGATATCGGCCCGGACAGAGTGATGGAATCGAGCGCGATCGCATTCACGGCATCGTCAAAGAACTCGGACTCGATGACATCACCTCCTTCCCCGGACGACTGGGCCGCTCTAACCTGCACCTATACTACGCCGCCGCCGATGTCTGCGTGGTACCCAGTCACTACGAACCCTTTGGCCTCGTGGCGATCGAAGCAATGGCCAGTCGCACCCCCGTGGTAGCAAGCAATGTGGGCGGTCTGAAATTTACCGTGGTCCGAGAAGTCACCGGTCTGCTGGCGCCGGCAAAAAGCGATCGCGACTTTGCCGAAGCCATCGATCGCATTTTAGCCAATCCCGAATGGGGAAGCGAACTGGGCACCACCGGTCGCCTGCGCGTGGAACTCGCTTTTAGCTGGGATAGCGTCGCCACCCGGTTAGCCTACGTTTACAACCAACTGCTTTCCGAACCCATCCCCGTTTCCACCCCCTCCCCTGCGGTTGCGGCTTAACCTTTTCTCTGGTTCCTAGGTTCTACTGCAAGAGGCGCTAGCATTCAGTCCCCCCTTTGGGACCTCTCTCGCTAGCCCTCATTTTTTTAGGGATGCGGGAGCCAAAAAATAACAATTCAGGCGGATAAAAAACTTTAAACCCTTATCCACCAAAGCTTTTGCGAGAAAAATCATAAAAAAAAGACCAGCTTAATCCATAGCTGGCCGAGGAAAAAATACCTTTTCCGTTGTCGTTTCTAATTGAGGAATCCCATTCTGCGCGTTCCCTTCTTCGTGCAGCGGGTTAACGATATTCAATCTTTTCCTCAATTGACATTGTAACAGAAGACACGATTTTTCCGTAACAAAACTTAACAGGGTGATAGGAAAGTTTAATCACTCCTCCAAAGTAGGCATAACAAAACCTTAACTTTTGGGAGCCAGTTGCTGCGGACGCCCCCAGATTATCCGCTCGTGCTTGTAGATGACCATACCAGGTTTTGCACCTTTGGGCTTGTAAACATGCTTCGGTTCCGTATAGACCACCGGCACGCGATCGCTCTGACGGGCGCGGCTAAAGTACCCCGTCACATCGGCGGCAAATTGCAAATCCGCCTTATCGGCAACTGCGCCGGGATCCAACCGTAACAACACGTGACTGCCGGCAATCTCCTGAGTATGGAACCACAAATCATACTCCGTCGCCACGCGAAAACTGAGCAAATCATTCTGGCGATTATTGCGTCCCACCAGCAATTCAAACCCGCTAGGAGACTCGAAGCGGTAAAAATCCGTGGCGGGGGGTTGGTTTTGGCTGCGACGATCTCGATCGCGCAGATATCCCTCCTGCATCAATTCGTCGCGGATTTCTTCCAGGGCTTGCAAGTCCATCGGTTCGCGGTAGCTATCGAGTTGGGCGATCGCCACCTCCACCTGTTCCAAATACTGAATCTCGCGATCCACTTGTGCCAATAACGGTTCCACTGCACTGCGCGCCCGTTTCAGCTTTTGGTGTTGTTTGTAAAGACCTTGAGCATTTTGCACCGCATTTTTTTCCGGATCCAGTTCGATTTCAATCGGTTCCCCGGTTTCAAAATCAGCCAGGGTCATCGACTTCATCCCCGGTTCCCACTGGTGCAGGTGTGCCATCAGCAAATCCGCTTTTTGCCGATATTCGTCCGCCAGCGCCGATTGGTCCAACCGCCGTTCAAACCCTTGCGCCTTAACCCGCAATTTTTTCAGCAGATTGTTGAGTTTTTGCAGGAGTTGATGGCGCAGTTGTTTGAATTCCCCTTCGTTGAGGCGATCGCAATAGTAGCGATCGAGCAATGCTTGCACCGAAGGCGCAGTGTCTTCCGGCTTCGGCGGCGATTGCCCACCCCATTGGATAACACTGTATCCCCCACTGGTCCGCTGAGGGTGCAGACCGGATAAATCCCCATGTTGCCAAGCTTCCAGGGTTTTGAGCCACTCTTGCCAGCGCTGGAATAATCGTTCCCAGTCCGATGCCCTGAGGCTCTCGGTGGATTGTTCCGGGTCGAGATCGGCGGCGCGAATCATCGAATTGGCCCAATGTGAACTCAGACCCCGGTAGCTTTTTAGCAGTTGACGCCCCAGTTTTCCCGGAATCAAGGCCACTCGTTCTTGCCAGCGTTGTTGGGATTCGCTTAAGCTGGGGGCGGGATCCGTGAGCGCCGGTGGCGGTTCGTAGGGTTGCCCGGTGAGGATCGGCCGCACCCGCGATTGTTGTTCGCTGACTTGATGGGCGGCGGTGACGATTTGATTGCTTTCGTTGGCGAGGATAACGTTACTGCGTTTGCCCATAATTTCTACGTACAGGTGCCACAAGACGCGATCGCCCGGACGTTTGGCAAATTGCAGGTCCAGGGCGCGTTCCCAAGCAGCTACCGGGGAGATCGCAACTAAGGCTAACCCTTTGAGTTGATGGCGCAGTTGGTCGCTAAAGGTAAAGGTATCCGGGGTGCGCGGTGGCGGATCTCCAATGTGGATTCTGGCGGCTTGCGGGTGCCAGGAAACCGTCAGCCAGCCCCGCTGCTTGAGGGTTCGCAGGGCAAGACAAATCCTGTAGCGATCGCGCTGATAAACCTGTTCGAGTCGCGCGGGTAGCCAGGTGGCTCTCAGCTCGCAATACGCCGCAGTTAAAGTGGTGAAATCAACGGGTTGCATCGGTTTGGATCCAGAAGAAAAGTTATCCGAGTTACATTAAAAGTTAGAGGGGGGTAAAAAAAAGCCCATAAAATCCAGAAACTCGCTTTTTTGCGCTTTTTTGCCTTGTTACCCAAAATTTTTATCGATACTATTGAAATTAGATGTTTGCAGGGGCACCCGAGGCGAAAGCTTGTCCGTTACCCATGGATCTTTCATTTATTGCGATCGGTTTTGAAATTCATTCTGTCTGCCAAACATCGGCTTGCCATTGTCAATGCTGAGTGTGCCTCCATTTAGCCTACCATTCCCTCGGCACCGGAAACCAACCGAGCGATCGCGCACAGTGCCGATCTCGCCTAAGCGCGATCGCTGGTTATGATTTATTTTCTTGATGCCGAGACCTCAAACCCCTACCGATGATTCGGATTTTTGTCCCAGCCTTCTGATGCGGGTCAGATGATTCTGTGTGTACTCAACCGGAAACCGTTGCTCATCGCTTCGGGCTTTATGAAAACACTCTTCAACAACAAATTTTTTACGCCGCGAGGATTTCTGTTGCTATGGATATTCAGCTTATTAATATCGGCTTTGGTAATATCATCTCTGCTAACCGCGTGATTGCCATTGTTAGCCCTGAGTCGGCTCCCATTAAGCGGATCGTGAACGATGCTCGGGAGGCCAATCGCCTGATCGATGCCACCTACGGACGCCGAACGCGATCGGTGATTGTTATGGATTCTAACCATATCATTCTCTCTGCCATTCAGCCCGAGACGATGGGTCATCGCTTTTTTACCAATAAGGACAGTTAAAATCTCTCGCGGATTACTCGGTGTTGATTGTTTATCTGCCCTCCGCATCGGCGCGCTGGGGTAGCCGTTAGCCCGGGAAAAATTCTCTTTGAGGCAACTTGAAGCCTTACAATATTCCCATCTAACTTGCTAGGGGCGCACCGCGAAGCCCCCCTACGGTTGCTGATTGCGAACTGTTTTCTGGAAATCGCTGATTGTTATGCAGACGGGCAGATTGATTGTTTTAACCGGACCGAGTGGTGTGGGCAAAGGCACTTTGCTGCGATCGCTCTTGGCGCGCCATCCGGAACTCCACTTGTCTATCTCGGTCACCACTCGCCCCCCGCGCCCCGGGGAAGTTCACGCCAGGGATTATTATTTTGTGGACCACAGCCGATTTCGCGAAATGGTGGAAAATGGGGAGTTGTTGGAATGGGCGGAATTTGCCCTCAATTGTTACGGTACCCCCCGCGAACCGGTGGAAAATATGATTCGAGAGGGGAAATCGGTTATTCTCGAAATCGAGTTAGCTGGGGCGCGACAAGTTAGGGAGACTTTTCCAGACGCGCTACAGGTGTTTATTTTACCGCCCAGGGAAGGGGAGTTGGAGCGGCGGATCCGCAGTCGCGGTCAGGATTCTGAAGCGGCGATCGCCCGTCGTCTCCAACGGGCTAAAGAAGAAATTGCCGCCGCTCAGGAGTTCGATATTCAAATCGTTAATGATGACCTCGATACGGCTTTGCACGACATCGAGGCGGCTTTGTTTTCTCCACTGCAGCCATAATCGAATAAAGAATTGAGAATTGAAAATTGATAAAATCTTTGATTCTCGATTCTTTATTCCTCATTTTATGCGTTCCCCGTTTTTAGATAAATCGACAATTAAGACTCTCTTAATTCTTAATTCCAAAAAAAGCGATCGCCTCTCACATTGTAGAAGCGATCGCTTTTTTTGGCTGGCGGCATTCAGCAGCCTAGCGCGGATCCGGCGCGAATCGAGCCGTCCCTAGCCTCCTTACAAAGGCAGAGAAAGCAGGTCGGGATAAATGTTGTTGATGATAATCAAAATCGTCGCCGTCAATCCCAACCACAGAATCAAGATGACGGGGGCAAGCGAAAGATACTTGACGAAAGAGTCCATGAATGATGCTCCTAAAAACGACCAACGGTATTATTGCAATTTGACATTTCAGATTTGAGAAGCATTGGCGTCTCAAACCCAAAATCGTGCAGATTCCAAAGCGATTAACGCGGGGAAATCGGAATCTCGTTGTCTTTGGCAGTCAGCTTCCCACTGGTGAGTTGGCCCAAAGCAGCAATCGGCCAAGTGGCACCAGCCAGAGAGCATTTAATCGCCAACGGCACATCGATGATGATTTCTTTCTCTTCCGTCTTCTTCTCATCGCGGATCGCAATCAGGTAAGACCGACCGGCCCAACCAATCCATCCGGCAATGTACAGGAAAAGCACGCTGGGAATGAGAAACTCATTGGCGTGGCTTAAGTTGCCATCCGTAATCAAACGGGGATAGCCCTCCGGACCGCACAGCAGGTCGGAATAGCTCTCGAATCGCGCTTGGGCTTGCGGGGTGGAGGCATTTTTCGCCTTTTCCACAAACGCTGGGGTCTCGCTGCACGGCGAGAGATTCGAATAGAATTCAGCCGCCGCCGTGGGCACAAAGCTGAACCACAGGCAAATTGTCAGAATCAGCGCAAACAATCGTCGCATAGAATTGTTACCTTTTGTTACAAAACATCAAGTTTTTTGAACAAATGGGAGGACTGCCTTCATCCCACGGGAATTTGTTCGTCCCCCTCCGGTGCCCTGCTAGCTTGGGAGCGGCTCTGTGGGACATCACCGCCCCGCGCCCAGGGAGATGAGGGAGCTTAGGCTTGAGTATGACAGATTAAGTTTTGAGAACTTCCTGAAAATCATACTCTGCTAAGACACCTCCGTAAAGATTAAGCTAGCAATAACTCACCCATAAACCAACAAATTACCAGTCAATGGCCACCGTTTTAGCAGTCGAAACAAGTTGTGACGAAACTGCTGTAGCAATTGTTAAGAATCGTGAAGTTTGCAGTAATGTCGTGGCTTCACAAATTGCAGTACATCAGCAGTATGGCGGCGTGGTGCCGGAAGTAGCGTCGCGCGCTCATCTAGAGCAGGTGAATCGGGCGATCGCGATCGCCATGCAAGAGGCCCATCTGACCCCCGCCGATCTCGATGGCATCGCCGCCACCTGTGCCCCCGGTTTGGTGGGTGCCCTCCTGGTCGGGTTAACCTCGGCCAAAACCCTAGCCATGTTGCACCACAAACCATTTATCGGCGTCCATCACCTAGAAGGTCATATCTACGCCTCTTATCTGAGCGACCCCAATTTACAGCCGCCATTTTTGTGCTTATTAGTCTCCGGCGGACATACGAGCTTGATTTTTGTTAAAGATTGTGGTAAGTACGAAACCCTCGGACAAACCCGAGATGATGCCGCCGGGGAAGCCTTTGACAAAGTAGCGCGATTGTTAAATCTCGGCTATCCGGGCGGTCCGATTATCGACAAGCGAGCCAAACAAGGCAATCCCACCGCTTTTGCCTTGCCAGAAGGGAAAATCTCCCTGCCCAAAGGGGGGTATCATCCCTATGATTCCAGTTTTAGCGGATTAAAAACCGCCGTGTTGCGCTTGGTGCAAAAACTCGAAGGGTCTGGGGTGACATTGCCGGTTGACGATATCGCCGCCAGCTTCCAGGATACGGTGGCCAGAGCGCTGACCAAACGCGCGATCGCCTGTGCCCGAGACTACGGACTCCATACCCTCGTCGTCGGTGGTGGTGTCGCCGCCAATAGCCGTCTGCGCCAGCACCTGCAAGACGCTGCGATCGGCCACAATCTCCGGGTTATCTTTCCTCCCCTGAAATACTGCACCGACAACGCCGCCATGATTGCCTGTGCGGCGGCTGACCACCTCAACCGAGGCCACACCACCCCCTTAACCCTCGGCGCTGCCTCCCGCATGTCCCTCACCGAAGTCATGCAGCTTTATCGGTGAATCCCCCACCCTCAAAGGGTAGGGCTAGTCTGTTATTGGTCATTGGTCAATGACCAATGACCATTCACCAATGACTACCCGTGAGTTTCCAAAATCTTGCGGATTTCCGCCGCCACTGCATCGGGCTGTTCTATCATTGACAGATGTCCGCACTCGGGAATTTCGATGACATTCATGCCACAGCCGTCAAACAGGGGATGAAAGCTAGCTAAATGGCGCACGTATTTGGGTTCCATCACGGGGTCGCGATCGCCGGTGATGAAATAGACTGGCTGTTTGAGCTTTGCCACTAATTGCGGTAGGCGGTGGACTTCTGCTTCGGTGGTAGAGTCGAGCAAAGTGCCTAAAGCTGCTTCCGGATTGGCGATCGCGAAATCCACCAGGCGTTGTTTCGCCCAAGCGCGATCGACCGGACGTGCCACGCTATCGCGCTGAAACAGCAGATCGATCAGCGGCACGCGAGGCAGCCAGCGCGGACGAAATTTCACAAAAATCTGGCCTGCTGCCCGAAAGCGCTCGAATTCTTCTTTGATGTAAATCCCACCGCCGGAATTCACGCAGAAAATGCCCTTTACCTTCGATGGGAATTGCGCCGCCGCCCAGAGGGCAATACTGCCACCAAGAGAATGTCCGATCAGCCATGCATTAGAAATGTCCAATTTCTCGAGCAGGATTCCTAAGTCTCTAGCATAAGCTGCCGGAGTGTAGCCCGCATGAAAGTGGGATTTTGCCCGGTAAGACTGCGAATCGCCAAATCCGCGCAAATCATACGTCAGACATTGATAATCATCTGCCAACCGTTCGATTGGCGGTTGCCAGTACCGACTGCTGAGGAGCCAGCCGTGGATGAAAACGAGAACCTGGGGAGATGTCCTGGGAGCGGTAAGCTCGTAACTGTGAGGCACCCCCAGAATGTCAATCTGAGCCATCCTTTTATTTTATCCTGAAGCGTTCTGTTACGATCGCTCGATTTATCCCGTTTTTCCCCTAAAACCGCCGACCGAGCAATCGCTGTCGCACCCCGTCGGCAATCTTTTGCCCGAGATACTCGGGAATCAAGCTTTCATTCGGACCGAGCAAGTACAGAATCAAGCGGGTACGTCCGCGCCACACGAGCAAGTTAGCATTCACCACCAGCAAATCCTCTTGCCAGATTGCGTACATGACCTTATAAAACAACCCCGGTTGGTTATCTGCCTCGATCAGCAGTGCGGGGAGATGGAACACCGGATCCACATAAAATTCCGTTTCCACATCCTCAAGCCCCGCATCCAAGTTGAATTCCACCGCCAGCATTTCTTCCACCTCGAAGTGACCCGCCAAGGCTTCGCGAATCGCGCGGCAGACATTTTCGGCAGTTTTCTCGGTCAGCACCTTTCCACCGCGCGATACCACCAATTTGATAAACACCAACATCGGCGGATAAATCTGACCGTAGAGACTCAAACTGTGAATCGTCAGGCCATAAGCTGCCAAAACCCCAAAAATGTCGCTCAGCAAAAAAGACTGGTTGCGGTAGGCAAAATGCAGCGCACTCTTGTTGCCTTCGGGTCGCATCTCGATTACCGCTTGTTTGGTTTTGTAAAGCTGATAGGCAAGCTTTAGGTTTTGGAGCTGGATTTCACTGCTGACAAATTGTTCATAGAACTGCGGAAACGCTCGGTTAAAGCGCTTGAGCAGTTCCATCGTCGATGATTTTAAACCCGATGCCATATTTGGGTGGGGGATAACTCGCGTTCGCTAAATCGAAAGCATTTTGAAGACAGCAGCCTCCTCTCTTTTACTATAAAACGATTCTCTTGCTCAAATTCTTTTGGCGGGGGAACGCCTGCGCCAGCGCCCAATGCCTCGCCCTCTCCTGAAATGCATATCTGGAAAGGAATGGCAGGATAATGGGGGTGGAGTCGATCTCCCTCAATTGTCTTGCATCCTCTCTTCGATTGGCCAGTAGACTCCTCCTGTTTTTTTCACGATTTTCTTGTTCTGTTTTTCTCCGGTTTATATGCCCTCGGGTCTTTGATGGCCAAGTGCAAGCTGACGGGAGTTTCCCCGGGTTCTACTCAGATACTTTTAGCCGTTCTCCCGGGCAATACAATTCTGATTTGCTGGAAGGGTAAGGGGCGGGTTTTTGGTGCAGGGATTGGCCTCTAGGGATGAGGCATGGGAGGGTGCTATTTCCTCGAGTTTTTTCCCGGTAGGTTTTTTAGCCAACTCGCGCTTCTGTGCCAGCGATCGCGATTGTCCGATGGCTGGATTTGTCGATCGCATCCCTTGTGCTTTTTTACCGAAAAAGCCCGGTTTTACCATGCATTCTCTCCACAAATTTCCGGGAGAAAAGTGGGTTTTCTGCCCCCATGTTTCTCCCGGTTTTCATGCTTCGGCGTAACCTAGACAAAATTCGTCTCAGGTGGGTTAGGTCTGAGGAGTACAAGCGCCCAACTTCAGGGGTAGGGTTGGCTCCCACAGAGTTTCTGACCTTTCCTTGCCTAGTATGCCCTTGTGGTGGCGCAAAATAAGCGCGATCGCTCTCGAGGCAAATTGCTCGCCAACGCTTGGGAATGGCACAGCTCACCGCCTTCGGGAGGGCGAGTTTCGGGTCAGTGGCTCTGCAGCCGTGCAAATCCGGCACTCTAATGTCTGAACCAACAATTGTGGCTCTATTCTAATCCTATGCGATCGCGTCCCCAGGCAGTGATTCTATCCGGCGATCGCCGTTTCCCCCCGCCACTGCGGCGATCGCTGTGTCCATTCACCCGGATCCCAAATCCCTCCCCTGCCCTGCCGTCTCGACTCTCCCAAATGAATTTACCGAAAACCCCACCGCAATCTGATGGCTTGGCGCTTAAGTTACGATACACTAGAATTTGTTGCGGCTCCAATGTTTGACAACGGGTCGATACTCTTTGCAACCTTCGCCTTTCCTGTTCTCGGGAAGGCACTTGTCAACCTCGTTCTACTATCCTAACCAAACCTTCATGGGTTTTTGGAAAAACTTGTTTAGCGGTTCTGATACTTCTTCTGCCCCCAATACCGGACATATGGATGGATATGAGTCGGTGGATACCACCAGTCGTTCCGGTACGGGCGCTCGCGTTTATTTCAGTACGGATCGAGACATAGACCTCTACGAACTTGAGGAACTCTGCGATGCCGTGGGGTGGTCTCGCCGCCCCCTGCGTAAGGTGAAAAAAGCCATCCAGTACAGTTTTCTGGTGGTTACCATGTGGGAAATGCGCGGCAAAAAACGCCGACTGATTGGTTTCTCTCGCGCCACTTCAGACCATGCATTTAATGCCACAATTTGGGATGTGGTGGTTCACCCGGATTTCCAAGGGAAAGGCTTGGGCAAGGCGCTGATGAATTACTCCATCAAACGGCTTCGCAGTCAAGATATTAGCAATATCACCCTGTTCGCCGATCCCCATGTGGTGAATTTCTACCGGAATTTGGGTTTTATGCCGGACCCAGAAGGGATTAAGGGCATGTTTTGGTACCCGAATCGATAGGCGATCGCCCCTCACCTTTTTGACGGCGCTCTGTCTGGCTCATCCCGGTGGGGTTCCATCCGCGATCGCTTCACCACCACAATCTATTCGCTCTTCCCCAGGTATCTCCCTCAATTCACTCGCCATTACTTCCCGTTTAATTCTGGTTATTTTAAAAAATCACTTTTTAATTAAAAATCTACTTTTTTTGTTCGGCTAAATTCGATATTTAGTAGCATTTTTAAAATAATTAAATCAACGAAAATAATAGAATTATTGGCAATTATATTTGAATTAATTTTAACAGAAATATCGGGCAAATCCGTTGGCTACCGAAATTATTCCCCCATAAACTCTCAATTTTATTCAATAAAAACCTGCCGAAAAACAGTTAAAAAATTTCTCGATCGCACGAAAGGGTCACGAGCGGTCCACCACAAGGATCCACCGGGAGTGCGATGGATCCCTGGGGAAACATGCTGCAGCGATCGCTCAATCCAACCCCAGGGGGCCACCCATCCCAGGTACAACTCAACCCTGGCTAATAAATTTCGTTTTTTGTAGCGCAGATGCCCTCACCGTCTGCGATTCATGCCCATGCCCCCTGGACGCTTCACCCTGGAGAAGCGGCGATGTAAGTTAAAAAGAAAACACGAACTCATATCCAGTTTTAGAAATTACTGCATTATGACCAATCGCCTTGCCCAATGCCAAAGTCTGTATCTGTACAAACACGCCGAAAATCCGATTGATTGGTGGCCTTGGTGCGACGAAGCCCTAGAAACCGCCAAAGCACAGGACAAACCCATCTTCCTGTCCATTGGCTACTCCAGTTGCCACTGGTGTACGGTGATGGAAGGAGAAGCCTTTTCCAATCGGGCGATCGCCGAATACATGAACGGCAACTTCCTCCCCATCAAAGTCGATCGCGAAGAACGGCCCGACATCGACAGCATCTACATGCAAGCCTTGCAAATGATGACCGGCCAAGGCGGATGGCCCCTCAACGTCTTTCTCACCCCCGACGACCTCATCCCCTTCTATGGCGGTACCTACTTCCCCGTAGAACCGCGCTACGGACGCCCCGGTTTTCTCGAACTCCTGCAAGCCATTCGCCGCTACTACGATCGCGAAAAGCAAAAGCTGCAAGCCTTCAAAGAAGAAATCCTCAGCCACATGCAGCAAGCCGCCGTCCTCTCCCCCAAACAAGACATCCCCGAAGACCTGCTCTGGCGCGGCTTTCAAAGCAACCTCAACGTCCTTTCCCGGCGCGATTACGGACCGAGTTTCCCGATGATGCCCTACGCCCAACTGGTCTTGCAAAGCACTCGGTTTAACTTGCAATCCCAATCCGACCCCAAAGAAGCGATCGCCCAACGCGGCACCGATTTGGTCTTGGGCGGCATTTACGACCATGTGGGCGGCGGCTTCCACCGCTATACCGTAGACCCCACCTGGACCGTCCCCCACTTTGAAAAAATGCTCTATGACAACGGTCAAATTCTCGAATTCCTGGCCAATCTCTGGAGTTCTGGCACCCGCGAACCCGCCTTCAAACGCGCCGTCGCCGGTACCGTAGACTGGCTGACCCGCGAAATGACCGCCCCGGAAGGCTACTTCTACGCCGCTCAAGATGCGGATAGCTTCACCACCCCCGACGACGCCGAACCCGAAGAAGGAGCCTTTTACGTCTGGAGTACCGCCGACTTACAACAACACCTCACCCCAGACGAACTCAAGGCCCTCAAAACCCAATTCCACATTACCCCGGAGGGCAATTTTGAAGGACAAATCGTCTTGCAACGTCGCCACCTCGGCAAACTTGACGACACCGTAGAATCCGCTTTAACCAAACTGTTTCAACTGCGCTACGGTACCCCTCCCGACGGGATGGAAACCTTCCCCCCCGCCCGCAACAATCAAGAAGCAAAAACCCAAACCTGGCCCGGTCGCATCCCTCCCGTCACCGACACCAAAACCATCGTCGCCTGGAATAGCTTGATGATTTCCGGTTTGGCGAGAGCTGCAGTGGTCTTCGAGGAAACGAAATATTTAGACATTGCCACCAAAGCGGCCAATTTTATCTTGGAAAATCAGTGGATCGACGGGCGCTTCCATCGGCTGAATTACCAAGGTCAAGCCTCCGTGTTGGCCCAGTCGGAAGATTATGCCTTCTTCATTAAAGCCTTGCTCGATTTGCATCAAGCTCAAATCCCAGATAATGCGGCTGACAATCCCTGGTTAGACCTCGCCATTCGGGTTCATGAAGAATTCGATCGCTTCGTTTGGAGTGAAGACAAGGGCGGGTATTACAATACCGCCAACGACGCCGGAGACGATTTAATCGTCCGGGAACGCAGTTACATGGATAATGCAACCCCCTCGGCGAATGGCGTGGCGATCGCCTCTCTGGTTCGTCTGGCTTTGCTCACCGAAAATCTCTCCTATCTCGATCGCGCCCTCAACGCGCTGCAAGCCTTTGCCAGTATCATGGAACGCGCTCCCTCCGCTTGTCCCACCTTATTTAGCGCCCTAGACTGGTATCGTCACCCCACCCTCGTCCGCACCACCACCACCCAAATCCCCGAATTGATTCGTCAATACTTCCCCACCTGCATGTATCAGCAGGAAACCGACCTCCCCACCGGATCCGTGGGCTTGGTCTGTGCGGGTCTCTCTTGCAAAGAACCCGCCACCACCCTCGAACAGCTTCTCGAACAAATTCGCACCCTGCAAACCCACAGGAATTAAGAATTAACAATGGAGAATTGAGAATAACAAACATTCTCCATCCCCCGTAGGGTGCGTCACCCCCACCAAGCGATCGCAACTCCAATCCACCAACCGAAACCGGGGGTGACGCACCACCAAAAGAATCCAACCAATTCTCCATTCACTCTGACGGGGGAATCCCCTCGATCGCAATTAAGGTTTCCATCACCGACTTGACTACCGGTGCTGCGGTTTGACCCCCGCTACCCCCTTGCGGTTCGTCCATTACCGCCAGAACCACATAGCGGGGGGCTTGAGCCGGGATAATTCCCACAAAACTGGCAATTCGGGCATAATCGGAATATCCCCCGCCATAAAGATTGGCTTTTTGCGAGGTGCCGGTTTTCCCTGCAATGCGATAGCCGGGAATTTGGGCGGTGGTGCCGGTTCCGTCTTGCACCACACTTTCCATCATGGAAATTAATGCATCGGTGGTTTCTTGCGAGAACACCTGTCGCCGAGGGGGATGTTCCGGTTTCCAATAGGCTTGTCCTTCACTGTCGAACAATCCGCGCACCACATGGGGTGTCACCAAATAGCCGCCATTGGCTAACGCGCCGTGAATTTGCACCAGTTGCAGGGGAGTCAGGGAAATCCCTTGTCCGAAGGAGGCGGTGGCTGCATTCACCGGTGAAGCGCTAAATTCCTCCCGGGATCTGAGTTGACTGGGGGTTTCAAAAGGCAAATCGGTGCCCAGGGGTTCTCCGAGACCCAAACGCTGCAACCAGCTATAGAAAACGCGCGATCGCAGTTGTTCCACGATATGCACCATCCCCACATTGCTGGAATATCGGATAATTTCCGTGACGCTTAAATTACCCCGCCCCACGCCATCGGCGTTGGAAATCGGCCATTCATCTATATAAACCAACCCTTCATCGTAAAAGACGCTATCCGGTTCGATCGCACCGGCTTCGAGGGCGATCGCCACTGCAATCGGTTTGAACGTGGATCCTGGCTCGTACAGGTCGGTGAGCGCCCAGTTTTTAAACAATTCTACGTTAAATTTGTAATACGCATTCGGATCGTAGGACGGGTCGCAGGCTAAGGCTAATATCTCGCCAGTGTGGGCGTCGAATACGATAACCGTACCCCGTTTGGCGCTCCATTTGCGGCGGTGTTCTTCCAGTGCAAGGCGGGTGGCCCGTTGCAATCGCAAATCGAGCGTCAATTCTAGGCGCAGGTCATCCAAACGCAGAAATTCTCCGGGTACCGGGTCGGGAATTAACGCCCCGCCAATCCGCGAATCGATTTCCATTGGAGCCTCGCGCTCGAGGAGGTTCTGGTGGCTGGCTTCTACCCCCGCTTGTCCTTCGCTTTCTGTATCCACATACCCCACCACGTCGGCGACGAGGTTTTGTTGGGGATAATAGCGCTGCTGATATTGATTCAGTTCTAATCCGTCTATCATTTGGTTGCGGATGCGATTGGCGAGTTCTTCCGAAACTGTCGGTTCGAGCAGAATTCCACTATCCCCATCGGTGAGTTTTTCGTACAGTTCCCCCACGGACTTTTGCAGCAAGGGCGCTAAGCGGGCCGCGATCGCTTCTTTCGAGTCTTTAAATAAATAGGGGTGAGCGTAAAGCTGGTACACCCGCCGATCCAACGCGACAACGTTTCCCATCCGATCTACGATCGGACGTCGCGGAATAAACGGTCTCAAGGCCACATTTTGTTGTCTTCTCGCCTGTTGCTGCAAGTCACTCCCTTGCAACACTTGCAGCCGATATAAATTCGCACTCAGAGCCAATCCCCCGACGATTAATACCGCCCAAACTATCAAAAACCTGACTTGAGGATTCCCTAGCTTGGTTCGTTCTATCGGGGGTTGCTGGCGCTTCGGAACGCTGCTTAAGTTCTCTAAAATTAACAGTAAAAAGGCTAATGGGAGAAGGAAAATCAGGGCTTTCTTTTTGATTTTCCCTCGGCTTTTTTTACCCGGGGGAATTGTCTTTTTTCTCCGGGTCGATCGCTGTTTTATTGGGGGGTTTTTCCGGGAACCACCCTGCCGTTTTTTCCCCCCTCTCCCCACATCAGAAATCCGTGATGCCATGTTTCAGATCGCAATTGATACACAAGCGGCTAGCTGTCTGCGGCGCAACTGTGGCAAAATCCCTGCAGTTGCCCCTTTTTTCACGGCACAGCGCGATCGCTGTGCTTACTCTTTTCTTCAGTTTACATACATTTAGTTTGCATATTTAACCTTCTTTTTTCCGCGCGTCTGCACCCCTTTCACGAATGAGTCGGGGTCGCCACACCTGCAACTAAGGCCAAATTTGGCGGATTTTTCCGGTATTTTTACTTAAAATATCCGGTTTTGCCCTTTTTGAGAAGGTTGTTTCGGTTTGTCCGCTGTCGCAAAATCCTCCGCCTCCCTTGGTTTGCATTTCGAGTTAAATATGCAATTTAGATGATAAACCTAATAGCCGAGGGGTCTGGAGTCCTCGGGGGGTTTTGGTGCGCTTTCGCCGATCGCCTCATTCTGGGATCCCGCCTCTACCGGGGCTTGCTCCACAAAAATAATCCGATCCAAATCCGGGGCGACGAGACCATTGGCGGGGTTTTCGGCTTGCTGGGCTAAATCTTTTTTTAAAGTTTCATTCGCCGCCGTTAGTTGGCGCTCTTCTCGACGCAGCTTTTCGAGTTTGCGGTAGGAGACGCCCCACTGTTGCTGGGAATAAACCGTGCTGCCATAAATAAATAAAGCACTCGCGACGAGTAAGAAGGTGACAACGCAGGAAACGCCATGCGCCTGGGAAAGCGATCGCAGCCAAAATGGAATCTCCCAACGGTGGCGATCGCTTTCCACCACCGACTCTCGACGGCGATTTCGGCGCACCTCGCTTTTCCCTGGCGGGGCATTTCTCCCGCGCAAGAGCTGGCGACGCGATCGCGATCGGCCCTCTTTGCGACTCGCAATGCGGCGATTCTCCTCGGTGTGGTTCTTCTCAGGTCTCACCAAGGGCGTCACCTTACTTGACCCCTGCATGGAGGATTGTCCCCTTCTGGGGTTTCGAGCGGATCTGGTAGATTTGAAAGCAGCAGTCATAACATCCCCATCCCTGGCGGTTTGCCTCGATCGGTCGCCTTTTGCACTCGTTCGTCACAAAATAGTCACATCCATCCTAGCACCGGGCTGCGATCGCCGTTTTTATTCTCCCCTTTTCCGGATTTCCGGCGAGCATTTTTGCAAAACCCCCGCCCCGCTTCGGTTTCCGGATTTTTGCCAAAAAAAATTCCGTTTGAGGCACTACATCCCTAAAATTTTCTGCTAAGATACTGTATTTATTTCCTCATGTCGGTTTCGGTCGGCCTTGTAATTCACCCTTTGTCACTCCTGTCAGCACCCCGCTCTAAAGAGACGGGGCTTCTAGCCCCTGACTTTAGGTAGCTGACCAGCCTAAGCCCTACGAG
>NZ_JAJENT010000634.1:0-250 GCF_035615515.1 Phormidium sp. CCY1219 | reverse complement strand
AAAAAACTGAAAGAGATAGTAGACTCCCACATCGCATCACCGCAAGAGGGACTAATAAGACACCTCAACCCGGTCATCAAAGGTTGGAGTAACTACTACTCGACACAAGTGTCCAAGGAAGCCTTTTCTCAGATGGATAGCTTACTATATTGGAAATTAACCAAATGGGGAATCCGAAGACATTCCAACAAAACAGGAAAGTGGGTAGCCAAGAAATACTGGCAAACAATAGGGAATCGGCAATGGGTAT
>NZ_JAJENT010000633.1:0-305 GCF_035615515.1 Phormidium sp. CCY1219 | reverse complement strand
TATAAGCGCAACCGAGAGGCGCTGCTTAACTTTTTGGGCGTGACGGCAGATGAACTCAATGCCTATATTGAGGGGGAGTTGCCTCTGACGAAGCTGGTGCGGAACGTGATGACTGTTCCGAATTCTGCGGCAGCGTTCGATGAGATTGTGGAACGCTTGCCTTACCTGAAGTTTTCCGACCGGCTGCGCTTGTGGGAAACGCTCAACGAATCGATTTTTCAAACATTGCAACCTTTCCGCAGACACCTCGATCGCATCGGAATGGGTCGAACCCCAGAAGCGATCGCCGAGATACTCCCGACCCC
>NZ_JAJENT010000632.1:0-896 GCF_035615515.1 Phormidium sp. CCY1219 | reverse complement strand
ATTTCAGTCGGTTTCAACCGACTTGAGCTATTAGACGGGGGATTTATCCCCCGGCGGGTGTGGCTGGAGATGTTAACCCATGATTGATATCCCCCGGCTTGTGATAAAATAATAAAAATTTTAAATGAACATTTTTAATAGATTATGTCTCTGTGGCGAATCTACTATCATTTGGTATGGGCAACAAAACAGCGTTTCCCTTTGATAACTCCAGAAATAGAAGATGAACTCTATCCTTACATAATCGGCAAAAGCGATGCTCTTGGCTGTATTGTTCATGCCATTGGCGGCATAGAAGACCACATTCATATTGTTGCTTCCATTCCACCAAATTTATCCGTTGCCGAATTTGTTAAAAATATTAAAGGAAGTAGTACCTATCATTTGAATCACGCAGGTTCGGGTTCTCTCACTCGATTTGGTTGGCAGGATGGCTATGGTGTATTTTCTTTGGGAGGTAAGCAAATGGATATAGCGGTTAATTATGTTAAAAATCAGAAAATACATCATCTCAAGAATGACTTAAAACCTTCCCTAGAACGAATTAGCGATCGAGACGATCGCCCCTCAATGTGGTACGAAAATAAACGTTAATCCCATCCCGGGTTATTGGATTGGATCGGATGTTGGATTGGTGGTATAAACCGCAGGGCGTTGCAAACTCCACAGCGAGTAGAAGATCCGGCGTAGGTTACAAACAATAGCCTCATAGGGTGGGGTTGGTTAGAAACCGACTGAAAGCCTTACAGAATAGGCATTTCAGTCGGTTTTAACCGACTTGAGCTATGAGACGGGGGATTTATCCCCCGGCAGATCCGTGCAATGGCATCACCGGCAATGGCATCACCGGCAATGGCATCACCGGCAATGGCATCACCGGCAATGGCATCACCGGC
>NZ_JAJENT010000631.1:0-467 GCF_035615515.1 Phormidium sp. CCY1219 | reverse complement strand
TCCGTCAGGGTATAAGTGGCTTCGTATTGATTGCCACTGGTGTTGGTGACGCTGGCTGTTTGTCCGCCAATCTTGACCGTGGGCGTTCCACTCAGGGTTTCGGAAGCGGTGAATGTCACCGTTACCGTATCCCCCACTGTCGCTACGCTGCTGTGGTTGGCATTACTGGAAGCAATGCTCACAGAGGATAAATTAGGAGCTGTTTTATCCAAACTGACGCTACTCGAATCGGTAGTTGCCGTAGCGGTTCGAGTATTTCCCCCAGCATCGCTAAACTGGATATTAATGGCCTGTGCCCCTGCGGTATCGTTGGCCGTCAGGGTATAAGTGGCTTCGTATTGGTTGCCAGTGGTGTTGGTGACGCTGGCTGTTTGTCCGCCGATCGCAACTGTGGGCGTTCCACTCAGGGTTTCGGAAGCGGTGAATGTCACCGTTACCGTATCCCCCACTTTCGCCAAACTCGTGTC
>NZ_JAJENT010000630.1:0-14211 GCF_035615515.1 Phormidium sp. CCY1219 | reverse complement strand
AAACGAGCGATCGCCGGCATGTCAGCTTGCGGTCTCCCTCCTTGCTGACAAACTCAATCGCTCAATTCACCACAACTGTTATGATGAATCACAGCCCATCTCTGGTAAAATAGCAAGTCAAATATAACCCCATCCTGTCTGTCACCTCTGACTCAGGTTAACCTAGGGCGTTGTCATACAGCGAGTAATTTATATCTTAAAAAACTCTCATGCACGAGCATTATAACCTAAAACGTCGCCAATTTATTAAAATTAGCGGAATGGCGCTGGGAACTGGCCTGTTAGAAGCTTGTACCCCGACCAATAAGAATCTATCTGTTTCTCAGGCTAGTGAAAAATCTAACTCGATTAAATTGGGACTGAGTTGGAAAGCGGAAGCGGAATACGGCGGGTTTTATCAAGCAGTAGCCACTGGCATCTATCGAGACTATGGTTTAGAAGTAGAAATTCAACCCATCCCCCCCCAAGGAAATACCACGCAATTATTGATGGGGGGATTGGTTGATTTTACGATTGGGCAAGGGATTAGTACCCTGCAAGCTGTGGCACAAGGCATTCCAAAAATCACCCTTGCCGCTATCTTTCAAGATGAAATTCAAGTGTTACTCACTCATCCCGGAGTCGGAAACGACTCTTTAGATAAACTGAAGGGAAAACCCGTGTTTATTACGGCTGGACTCAGCAGCACCTATTGGCCGTTGTTGGCGAAAAAGTACGGATACACTGCCGACCAGCAACGCCCTTACAATTTCAACGTTACCCCGTTTTTAGTCAATAAAAATTCGGCGCAAGAGGGAATTTTAACGTCCGAACCTTACCTCATCGAAAAAGAAGGCGGATTTAAGCCTATCATTTTACCGTTGAAAGAAACGGGATTGAATCCTTATGCGTTTACGATTGACACCACCAAGCAATTAGTGGCGGATAACCCGAATTTGGTGGAGCGGTTTGTGGATGCTTCCATCGAAGGATGGTATAGCTATTTGGAAAATCCAGAACCGGGCAACGAACTGATAAAACAAGACAATCCGGAAATGACCGATGAGTTAATGAGCTTTGCCCTGAATAAGATAGCAGAATATGACCCGATACGCTCGGGGGATGCAAAAACGCTCGGTATCGGAGCAATGAGTGACGATCGCTGGAAAACTTTGGCAGAACAGTTAATCGAAGTTGGCGTTTTAGATGCCAACTTTAACTATAAAGATGCCTACACCTTAGAGTTTGTCAATAAAGGAGTAGACTATTACACAGAGTCAATAAAATTTATAGTAAAATGCTAAGAAAACCTGTTAAGGAATAAGCCACAAATGAAGAATACCGAAACCGCGATCGCCATTGACAATCTGAGCAAGCGTTTCAATAATGACGTGGTTGCTTTGCAAGACGTCAATCTCCACATCGAACCCTCTGATTTCCTAACGTTAGTCGGACCTTCGGGATGCGGAAAAAGTACCTTGCTGCGAATTATTGCCGGACTCAGCGATAAAAGTACCGGTGAAATCCACTGGCGCGATCGCACCTTGAAAGAGCAACTTGCTTTTGTTTTCCAAGAACCCGCATTGATGCCTTGGGCCACAGTTCGCGATAACGTTCGCTTACCGCTAAAATTGGCAGGTGTCTCGAAACAAACCGCCGATGAAACCATTGCCAAAACCCTGGAATTAGTCAACCTGGCAAATTTTGCTAAAGCGTATCCCCGCCAGCTTTCCGGTGGGATGAAAATGCGGGTTTCAATTGCCCGGGCATTGGTAACAGAACCCAATATTTTGCTGATGGATGAACCGTTTGGCGCATTGGATGATATTACCCGCACGAATCTCAATGACGAATTACTTTCTTTGTGGAACCAACAGCGTCCCACGGTGGTTTTCGTGACTCATAATATTTACGAAGCGGTTTATTTATCTAAGCGCGTGGTGGTGATGGCGGCGCGCCCCGGACGAGCGATCGCCGAAATTCCCATTGACGAACCCTTACCGCGCACGGGAGCATTTCGCACCTCAGAAGCTTATCTGGAATATTGCCGGGAAGTGTCTGCGGCGTTGTCCCAAGCAATGGACTCCCAACCGCGATCGCCCGTTGGATTTGCCGGCTAATCGGCGTTGCTGTGCCCCGGAATCGCGGCGATCGCCTGACCTTCATTCTACCACAATTCACCTCCAATTCACCACCTAATATGAAAAAAGATATCGCCTCTTTCCTCAGCAAAATCAACTGGAAGCAGTGGTTTTCTCTGGATACCATCGCGCCGATTATCGTGGGCATCCTCGTGTTGCTGACCTGGGAAATTGCCGTGCGCGTCACCAACACCCCCGTTTATCTCTTGCCCGGTCCCCTGCTGATATTCAAAACCCTGATAAAAGATTGGAATATTTTATTTCCCGCGTTACTCATTACCATAAAAATTACCGTAGTGGCATTTTTAACCGCTGCTGGTTCTGGATTGCTCATTGCAATTCTCATGTCACAAAGTAAGTGGATCGAAAAGAGCCTCTATCCTTACGCGATCGTGCTGCAAACCACCCCAATTGTGGCGATCGCACCGTTAATCATTATCTGGTTCAAAAATAATACCTTCGCCGCCTTAGTCCTTTGTGCCTGGATTGTCGCCTTCTTCCCGATTATTTCCAATACCACCTTTGGCTTAAACAGCGTCGATCCGAACTTAAAAGATTTATTTCGCCTGTACCAAGCCTCCCGCTGGCAAACCATGTTGTATTTGCGACTTCCCAGTGCCTTACCTTACTTTTTATCCGGATTGCGAATTAGCGGCGGATTAGCCTTAATCGGTGCCGTGGTGGCGGAATTTGTGGCCGGGACGGGGGGAGCAAATTCCGGCATTGCCTATCAAATGTTAATGGCCAGTTACAATCTGCAAATTCCCCGCCTATTTGCCGCCTTATTTATGGTGACGGTGCTGGGAATTCTCATTTTTGCCCTCTTGTCGCGCTTATCGGATTTCCTCTTAGGCGAATGGCATGAAAGTTCGGTAAAATAATAGAAAACCCCCGGTAAATTTTATCCAATCCTTTCGTTTCCTGAGCAGAAAATGACTTTAATCGCTTCTCGAGGTTCTTGCGTGGCGGTAATAGGCGCTGTATTGCTTGCGGGCTGCACTAATCTTCCAGTGGTAGCCACAACGCCTGAACCGCTGTTTGATACCGTTACTCGGTTTGAGACCACGATTCCCACGGCGAATGGGGCGGAGGATGCAGCGGATATTTACTATCCCGGTGCTTCCGAAGCGGTTTCTCTGCCATTGGCCCTATTGTTACCCGGAGGGCTGGTGGATAAGGCGGAGTATTCTGACTTTGCGAGCATGGTTGCTGGCTATGGGTTTGTGGTTGTTGTCCCCAATCGATTCCGGAGTGTGCCCAACCCCGTTTCGGGAGAAGATTTTTCCGGGCTAATTGCTCAGGTCGAGCAGGTGAATGACGTGCTAAACTACGTTGAAGCGGAAAACGCTCGCCCGGAGTCTCCCCTGCGAGACCGGGTGGATGTATCGCAACTCGGCTTGCTCGGACATTCGTGGGGAGGAGCGGTGGGACTGGCCGCGATTCAAAATCTCTGCCTTCCCTTGCTTTGTACCGAGTCTTTTGAAAGGCCAAAGGCGCTCAAAGCTGGTGTGTTTTATGGAACCACATTTCGGGACCAAAGTCAAGAAGAGGTGGTGATTTTACCGGTGGCAAATCAGGGGATTCCGATTGGGTTAATTGCAGGCGATCGCGACGGGGTGGTTCGCGGTGCAATGGATGCAGTTGCACAGACCTACGAGAACATTCAAGACCCCCCCAAAGCCCTGATTACCCTGCGCGGGGCGAACCACTACAGCATTACCAATGAAGATAGCAACCGGGACCGGGTTCGTTCAACTCTCGACCAAGAGGTGGCGACAGAAACCATTGCCCGATGGAGTGGCTTATTTTTGCGCGCCCATTTGCTGGAGGATTCTGAAGCCTGGAATTATATTTACCAGAGCGGCGATCGCCTCGACCCAAATGTTGATGTTGAAAGCATCCCATAACTGGGCGTCAAGTGACCTACTCGCGACACCGATCCAAGCATACTGTGTTAGCTTCTCCCACCGTCAGGGTTTTACCACTGGCTACCGGGTGCGAGGTATTATCGTAAGGAGACGCCGGCTCTCCCTTTAAAAATCTGCTTCTGGATTAACGCCCACCCCCTACCCTTCTAAAGTGTCTTTGCACACCGAGGTCAGCCGGAGTTGGGATGAGATTATTTCGTGGTCATGGTATGCACGCCATCCCAATCCTCTGGCGGTGGATTTTGCAGATAATCCCGCGCTCTTTGCAGGTGAAGTTCCACCGGTCGATCGCCCGGTTCGAGCTGTTGTGCGGCTTCAAAATGGATAATGGCGCGCTGGAAATCCCGGGCCACATAGGCTTGACGTCCCAGGCGATACAGTTCCAAAAACTGCTCTTTTTCGGCATCTAGCGGGGTAGAGCGATAGCCGATTAATTCGTAAATGCTCACCGCCTTATTTTTCCCTTTAACCCGAATTTTATCTAACTCCCGCACGGTGATGCGATCGCTGCATAGGACGTAAGTTGGCTCGCTTAATATAATATCGCACTTATACTCCTTGGTGACGCTTTCCAAGCGGGCGCTCAAGTTCACCCCATCCCCAATCACGGTATAGTCCATGCGTTTTTGACTGCCAATATTTCCGGAAACCACTTCCCCGGAACTAATCCCAATCCCGATCCGGATGGTATGCTCGCTTTGGCGGCGGTTAAACTCGCGCAGGCGGCGGCGCATATCCAGAGCCGACTGTACTGCTTTCCAAGCATGTTCCTCCAAAGGCAGGGGCGCGCCAAACACCGCCATCAGGGCATCCCCGATAAACTTATCCAAAGTGCCATCATAATTAAACACCGCTTCCACCATCGTCTCGAAATACTGATTCAGCAGAGACACCACCTCAGAGGCTTCTAAATTCTCCGTCAGGGTCGTATAGCCGCGAATATCCGAGAACAGAATAGTCACTTCCTTGCGTTCTCCCACCATCAGGGAATCTTCCCCCAGGGCCATCACTCGTTCGGCGACTCCTGGAGTCATGTAGCGATACATGGTAGTTTTCATCCGCTTTTCCCGACTGATATCTTCCAGGACTACCAATCCGCCGCGCACCCCGCCTTCCGGGTTAGTGAGGGGATTCACCGTCAGATTGATGCTGCGCTCGATTTCTTTGACTTGACTTTTATGCACTGGTGTGCTTGGGGCAGCCTCGGCATCAGGGTCGGCGGCGCGATCGTTCCACAGGATGTAATACTCCGGATTGTGCCGATCGCGAATAGCTAGCAGATGATTTTCCCCCTCCGAGGTTTCCGACTCCACAATTCCCACCAATAAACTCTGTTCGGGCACGTAATGTTTTGCCCCCTGTTGCAGGCTATCTTCCACGCGAAATTGCAGATTTTCAATCGGCACCACATCCCACAAATAGCGCCCTTGCAATTTGCTTTCCCAAAACAACAATTGTTCCTGATTGTCTCGGGGAACCGGACAGCCTAACAACTCCAACGCCGCTTCATTAATCGTCACGATGCGCCCCGCCATATCCGTAGAAATCACCGCATCGGAAAGACTTTCCAAAATATCCTTTTGATACTGCTTTTCGAGCAGAACATTTTCAAACAACTGGGCATTTTGCAACGCGATGCCCGCCTGAGCGTTAAAAGCGCGCAAAAAAGCCTCGTCCGACGTATTAAAACTGCCTTTGTGCTTGTTAATCAGTTGAGTAACGCCGATTAATTCTCCCGAGGCATTAAACACCGGCATGCAGAGAATGTTGCGAGTTTTGTACCCGGTTTTGCGATCGGTGGTGGGGTCGAAGCGGGGGTCTTGATAGGCATCCACAATGTTGAGCGTTTGGCCGGTGGAAGCCACATAGCCGGCAATCCCTTTATCGGCACTAATCCGAATTTCCATTAAAGTTGAGCCATCGGCGGACGCCACTTTCGTCCACAGTTCGCCGGTTTGCTTGCACAGTAAAAACAGAGTGCTGCGATCGGCCTGCATTAAGTCCTTCGCCCGGTCCATTACCGATCGCAAAGTCGTTTCTAAATCCAGACTTTGACCCAGAGTCGTGGTTGCTTCCAACAAGGCGCTGACCCCGCGCTGATTGCGGGCGGCGACATAAAACGACTGACAGCTTTCTAGAATAATTCCGATGGAAGTAGCAAACCCGCCAAACTGCAATTCATCTTCGCTGGTAAACGGCACCTCACCGGCTTTGTTGAGCATCTGCACCACCGCCACCACTTGTTCGGGGTCTTTGCTACTAAAAATTGGCTGACACAGCAGACTGCTAATTTTATCGATTCCCGGGGGTTTGTCTACTTCGGCGCTAAATAACTCGTGGTTTTCGGCATCGGCAATTTTCACCCCCACCCCGGTGGTGGCGACGTGACCCAAAATCCCCACATTCATCGGCACGCGAATTTCGGTGGTTTTTCCGGTGGCGTCTTCGCTAATTTTGGACCAAAGTTGGGCTTGGTCTAAATTGACCAAAAAAATGGTGGTGCGATCGGCTTGCAGGATTTGACTGATTTTTAACGTGAAGGCATCGAGGAGTTGCTCGAGCAGGGTTTCGAGCGCTTCGTTATTAATCAGGTCGATGGCGAGCAGACATTGCTGAAACTCGGCGGTAATAAAATCAAGGATGCAGACAAATTCTGTTACCTCCATATCCTTGACTCGGCGGGTCAGCTCACCCATCCGACCGACTCGCGTCAATGTAGCCAGTACGCTACCACTACCAGAAAATGTCATTGCAATTAGGACGCCACTGTTTGCCGCTCAGTTGAGACCGACCCCAGGTTTTTTAATTCTCTCTGGAGTTGGCCTTTTACTATGGTACGCTATGCGGACCGAATCTGTAGAAGTCAGGGTGAGGGGGAAGAATGGGGGATTGAGAATTGAGCGGGGGTGGGAGGGTGGCGGCTCAATTCTCAATCGGGTCTTGGTGGGGGCGGTGCCTCAAGCGGCGAGGGGCAAGCGAGTGCTATCGAGGACCGATTGATAGTACCGTCGCAGTTGCGCGGTGGCGGCGGCCCATCCCCAGCGTTCGGCTTCCCGGCGGGCGTTGTTTCGCAGGGTTTGCCGTTCGATTTGGTTGGCGAGAAGGCGTTGGGTAGCGGCGATCGCGCCATCTTCGGCTTCTGGATCGAATAAGTACCCGTTCGCCCCATCGGTGACAATATCGAGAATGCCTCCTCGGGCGGCAGCTACTACGGGACAGCCGGCGGCCATTGCTTCTAACAATACCAGTCCCAGGGTTTCGGTGCGCGAGGGAAAGATAAAGGCGTCAGCGGAAGCAAAGGCACTGGCGAGTTCTTTACCGTGCAGATAGCCGACGAAGTGGGTGGGGGTGCCGGCAAAATGCTGTTCGAGTTGCTGTCGGTTCGGTCCGTCGCCGACTAATGCCAAGCGGGCATCGGGAATGGCTTCTAGGACTGGTTTGATGCGATCGATTTCTTTTTCGGCCCCGAGGCGTCCTACGAATAAGAGCAGGGGACTTTGGGGATGACCTTGGGTGAGGCGATCGCGCATTTCTGAATTGGCTAAACTGGGTTGGAATAGCTCGGTATCTACGCCGCGCTGCCACAGGTCTACTCGTTCGATGGCGTGGTTTCGCAGTTCTTCTACCATTGCCATTGAGGTGCAGAGGTTGAGTTCGGCTTGATTGTGCGCTCCTTTGAGGAATTCCCACAAAATCGGTTCGAGCATTCCTAAGCCGTAATGGTGCAAGTATTGGGGTAGGTGGGTATGGTAGGAGGCGACTAAGGGAATTCGCAGGGATTTGGCGTAATAAATGCCGCCTAATCCCAATACGGCGGGGTTGACTACGTGAATTAAGTCGGGCTGGAATTGTTCGATCGCTCGCCGTAAGGAGGGGGTGGGAAATGCCAGTTTTAGTTCGGGATAAAGGGGTAAGGGATAACCGGCGACTCCATGAACTTTTGCCCCTTTGTATTCGCTGATGCCGTAATCTGGGGAGACTACTAGCACTTCATCCCCAGCGCGTTGCAGTTGTTCGACGGTGTGACACAGGCGCGTGACGATGCCATCGACTTTGGGATAAAAGGTTTCGGTAAAAAGCGCTATTCTCATTTTTGAATTTTGAATGCGTTAGTGCGATCGCCGTTCTCGGGTTTTTTTTGGGGTTCGGGAGCAGTTTCGCCCGGGAATGGGGGAAATCTTCGCGCCAGTGGCGAGATTTGCCCCGGGGTGGAACCCCGCTCCAGGTGGCTGTTGGAGGGGGTTTTTTAGGCCGCTATTCTTCCGCTCCGGTGTCGGGGTTGTGGCACAAGGAGCTTGGCGATCGCGCCGCGAAACTCCTTGCTTTTTTGTCGGAAATGTGCTATCGACGCCAAGAGACTTTTGGCAGAATTTGATTTTTGTCCACGCGGTGCTGGTATTTGATGGCGAAGTTAAGCAGGGAGTCGAGTAGGGAGTCGGAGAGATAATGGGGTTGTAAGCCTAAGTCGAGCAGTTTGGTGTTTTTGGCGTTGAAGTAGTGTTCTTCGAGTTCGACTCTGGGGTTCTCGAGGTGGTTGATTTCCACATGGAGTCCCATTGAAATGGCCGCTTGTTTGACTTTGATGGCTAACTCGCCGACGTTGAAGAGTTCGGTAAATTGGTTGAAGACCCGGAATTGGCCGGCGTCTGCGGGGTTGGCGATCGCCAGTTCGATGCAGCGCACGGTGTCGCGAATGTCCAGGAATCCTCGGGTTTGTCCGCCTTTCCCGTACACCGTCAGGGGGTGGCCTACGGCGGCTTGAATGCAGAAGCGGTTCAGGGCGGTGCCAAATACGCCATCGTAGTCGAGGCGGTTGATTAGCATCTCATCCATGCCGGTTTGTTCGGTGAGAACGCCGTACACCACGCCCTGGTTTAAGTCCGTGGCGCGCAATCCCCAGATTTTACAGGCAAATTGGATGTTATGGCTATCGTGAACCTTACTTAAGTGATAATAGCTGCCCGGTTGCTTGGGATACGGTAGGGTATCCTTGCGCCCGTTGTGTTCGATGGTGATATAACCTTCTTCAATGTCGATGTTTGGTGTACCGTACTCGCCCATCGTTCCCAGTTTGACGAGGTGGCACTCTGGGAAGTCTTCTTTCATCGCGTAGAGCAGATTCAGGGTGCCGACGACGTTGTTCACTTGTGTGAGGACGGCATGTTCCCGGTCGATCATGGAGAAGGGGGCCGATCGCTGTTCGCCAAAGTGAACGATCGCTTGGGGTTCAAATTGATGCAGGGCTTTGCTCAGAAAGCTGTAGTCGGTGATATCGCCTACAAATAAATCGATGGATTTGCCGGTGATATCCTTCCAGCGCTGCAGCCGTTGTTGAATCGGTGCGATCGGGGTGAGGGTTTCTACGCATAGCTGCGAATCCCAGTGCCGACGCACTAAACTATCTAAGATTCCGACTTCGTAACCTCTCGAGCAGAGGTAAAGTGCGGTTGCCCAACCGCAATAGCCGTCACCACCAATAACCAGAACTTTCATAAGTTGATGATTTTTGCTTGCCAATACTCGGTAACTCTATCAGGTTTGTGTACCCCATGACATATTTAGATTCTCTAAGTTGCATGGGGTTCGATCGCCCTTGAAGGGTGGGGGTTTGATGCGGGAAAACTGCTGTTTTTTCCCCCTGCAGTTGACCGGCGCGATCGCCCGAGAATTAACGATTGGGTAAGTTCTCGCCCAAAATTATCAGCTTTACTTATCGTTACCCCCACCCCTGCTGTGTATTCCAGTTAACAATTCCCCGATCGCTGGGGGGATTGGCGATCGCAATTGCGATCGCTCTGGCAACTCACCCCCCGCTGCAAATCCCACTCTCCCACCCTATTTCCCCGGAAGGGAGTGGCGGGTTAATTTGCTTGCGGACCTGATTGCACCTCCGAGGCAAAACTGGCTAACCGTTTTGTAAACACAAATGGACCGGCAAGTGCTCCCCAAACATGCTCGTCGGTTTCCGGATCCCTGCCGCGATCGTGACTGGTAAAAATCTCCGGATCGATTTCAAATTCGCTATCGAGATAGGTGGTTTTGCCTTTGCGAACCACAATGCATCCTTTTCCCGGTTCCACTTTGCCTTTAAAGCTGTTTCCCGTCCATTCGGTGATGAATGTCGAACCGGGTATTTTTTCCAGCATTTCCCGGGTCAACCCCTGCAGGCGCACCGGATCGCGCGCCCCCCCGTAAAAGGATTCTTCCGAAGCAAGTTTGTAGTTTTCGATGTGAATGCGATCGCCCACCGGCACTAACTTTAACACCCGCACCCGATAGGGAGTCTGGAGCATGTAATCATAAGCTTGTTCTAAATAAAGACTCACCCCATCCACCAGGGAATAGGGCAAAGGTCGCATACAGACCCGAATGTGGGCGAAAAACGGCGGATTTTCGATCGCTTGTTCTTGATTGCTGAAATCAGCCGCCATCCAGCGCGCCAACGTCAGAATATCCGTGGAATGAGTCATTTCTATTTTCTAGGACTTTCCAGCATTACCTATCAAATTATCCCAAGAATCGGTCATTGGTCATTTGTCCTCAGTCCTTTGTCATTGGTCATTGGTCATTGGTCATTGGTTGTTGGTCATTGGTCATTGGTCATTGGTCATTGGTCATTGGTTGTTGGTTCAAGCGTAGGGTGCGTGACCCCCGCCACCCGATTCGTGGCACATCAAAAAAACCGCCGGGGGTCACGCACCACCCCCGCTGGAAGGGCATGGTCAACGAACAAACCCCACCTACGCGGACTAATTTAACGGAATCCCCATCACAAATAACAAATAACAAATGACAAATGACAAATGACAAATGACAAATAACAAACAGCACCACCCCCGCTGGAAGAGTGTGGTAAACGAACAAACCCCACCTACGCAAACTAATTTAACGGAATCCCCATCACAAATAACAAATAACAAATGACAGAGGTGGACAATTTCATTCCAGAATTATTAGCCCATTCTTCTTCCCTAGAATTCTCATCAGCCTGTGCGTCCATCAGAGTGCCTTCCGGTTGTCTTGAGGTTGAAAATCGCCCAGGTTTGCTTGCTGATTGTCTCTCTTGTCTCTATAATGCGATCGTATTAATTAAAATCTGGGATAAATAAAAATGCCGACTAAAACCTCTGCTGAGGAGTTTTACGATAGGTTTGCCTCCACCTACGACGAGGCTGTAAAATCTCCTAAATTTGACGCTCGCCATCTTGATGAAGGGGCTAAACTTTTTCAAAAGTACGTTCCCTCGACGAGAGGTAGCATTCTCGATATCGGCTGTGGAACGGGTTTGTTAAAAGAGTTACTTCCGGGAGAATTTGACTATACGGGAATTGACGTTTCCCACAATATGCTCGAGCGCGCCGCCCAGCGAGGCTATACCATCATTCACGAACCCGTTGAAGAAGCCCTTCCCAAACTTCCAAATCGTTCATACGACTTCGTGTTGGCGTTAAGTTCTTTGCTGTGCGTTAAAAATATCCACCCCGTTATCGCCCATATTGACCGAATTGCCCGCCAGTCAATTCTCTTGAGTCTCGACCAGGTGACAGAAGAGTACAAACGCAATTGTGTTGTGCCAGTTTACGACCATTCCCAACTCGACTTCCCCCACGCCAAAGAGGATTATTTTATCCAGGGATGGACTTCTCCAACTACAGGAATTACCATCCAGACCCGAATGGTCTATATCGAAAAAGCTCAGGTTTAGGGTGCGTGACCCCCGCCACCCAATTGGTTGGTGATTGGTGATTGGTGATTGGTCATTGGTGATTGGTCATTGGTTCAAGCGTAGGGTGCGTAACCCCCGCCACCCGATTCGTGGCACATCAGACAAATAACCGCCGGGGGTGACACAGCAACCCCGCCACCCGATTCATGGGAAAAAAGCCCCGCACCCTAGAAGGGTGTGGTAAACGAACCTAGCCCACCTACGCGGACTAATTTAACGGAATCGCGATCGCAAATGACCAGACCTACGAACAAATGACCAATGACCAATAACCAATAACTCCTACTCCCGTGCAAGCTGCTGCGCTTTCACTTCCGGATCGAAATCTAACTGGGGATTCCACCGCAACGCCTTGCGGAAACTCGCCGCCCTGGCTGAAACTGGCGCTGTTGAGCGCACCCTGATGGTGAGTTGCGCCACCAGCTTGCCACAGCGGTTCCACACCCGGGCGGTTTTGTCATCTGAGGTAGTGACGATGCCCGCCGCGTCGGGCCTGAAACTGGCGCTATTGACCCTATTCTAATGCTGGAGTTGATTGCGCTCCCGAATGTCAAGGAGTTTGGCATGCAATGCGACCATTGGCCTCATAATGGGATAGTTGGCGAGGGAACGCTTGTCTCCCGCTAGAACCTTTAAGTCTTGCCCCGCAGCGATCGCTTAAACCAATCCATCGATGGAGTACACTTCAAATGTTCGCAGAGCATTCAACCCTTGGCGTTCGATGCGCGTTCCCTCTCGGGATTCCCCTAGGGTTTGAGTGGTTTTCAGTGCGAATCCGTCAGCGATTCCGGCAGCAATTAAGAAAACAGTAAAAATGCCGGTGCCTATGCGAATTCGGTGGGTTGCTTTCTGATTCTCGTCCTCTAATCTTTGCTTTGCCCGTTTCGTTTGTTCTAACTCCTCCTGGGTCTGCAGGCGCTGCTTTCTTTCTCGTTCCAGTTCTACACGACAGTCCACAGTTATCCGTTCCAAGGTTTCGCCACCCAAAGGAAATTGCATTTCCTCCATAATCCAGGCATTTAATAATTTTAGCAAATGCCGCAGGTGACCCCCGCTGACTCGACACAGGCTATCCAAGGTTTCCGCACTTTCAAAAATCCTGGAATTGTCCCTAACCGCTGTTGTTCGTCCCAGTGGGAAAATGTCCGCGCCAGAACCATTTGTCGCAGCAGTTTCATCCCCCCTTCATGGTTATTCCTGGCGGGCGATCGCACTGGCACCATTGGCAACACTTTTGGGTCGTCAAATCGCTGAGTGAGATTGGCATAACTATTAGAAAACTTCAGCGCCAAGGGCATGGTGTACACCAGATGACAGTGCAACTTTTTAAAATATTCCCCTTGGTCTACAAACAGATATTCTTGTTGCGGCTTTCCCCAAGCTTTGGCACGGTTATCGATGCGATCGAGATTGTCCACAATCGCCACTAATCCTTTTTTGCCTTGCGCTTTTAATTTGGCGATTGTCGATTCGAGCAATTCGGTATTAATCGCCTCGATTAACTGAGTTTTTCGCGGCCCTAAAAACTGATTCAGTCCCTCCCGCAGCTTCGCATCATCTTTCGCTTTCGCGGTAATTTCGCCAATTCCCAACCTTAGGGTAAACTTATTCCCGTCACCGCTAATTCCCACATCTCCCACACCGGGAATTTTGCCTTTCACCCCGGTAACTTCGGCATTGAAAACCCGCCATGCACCTTGCAGCAATTCCTTGAGTTTCTTCGGTTCCTCCAAGGTAATACTGTCCAAACTTTGACTGATGCGACGGGCGATCCAACACATAAACCGTATCCACATCATTTAATTCCAAGTCTTCACTGGACTCAAAGTACACCACATAAAATCCCTCAGTTTCCAATTCCATTTTCAGCCGCAGGAGTTCGGTAGATTTTCCACAGCCAATATGTCCGATAAATAAGGCAAAAGTGGGTTTATCTAGGTCGAAAAACGTAATTTTTTTCTTCAGTTTCTCGATCGTGTCGCCGCCGCGCACCGCCGCAAAATCGATATAATATTTTTTATCCTCAGCATTGGCTACCACCAGCGCTTTATCGGGGTTAGTGGCGCGATAAAAATCGCGAATATCTGGAATCATGGCATGTTTGCGTTTAACTGACACCTATAGAGTCGTATTATAAAATAAGGTTCTACCGAACTTACTATGGAAAGTTGCAGCCAAAAACGCAATCAAACCTTTGCCAGCAGCAATATTGAATCCTCTGCTAATTTCTTTCCTTATCAAGAACAGGCAAGGCTGGCCTAAAACGCTCTCGTAGCAAGTGTTTTCCTGTCTGATGCGCGAGGATTTTACATACCAGGTTCGGTAGAACCTAGTTTTTTTTCAACCCGGGATTAGACTGCTGGCGAAATAACCATTAAGCCAACGCAATGGTTTTTTTCCAGCCCGAGATTGGACTATTGGCGAAATAACCATTAAG
>NZ_JAJENT010000629.1:0-7480 GCF_035615515.1 Phormidium sp. CCY1219 | reverse complement strand
CTGGTCTTCTGGTCAGGTGAGCTTGGGAAAATAAAGTCTTACCAAGCCCCTCCCTTTAGGGATGGGGTTCCTGACTGCCTGTTAGACTTAAATCACGAGGCATAGCGTACCATATTTAAACAAACTTGCCCCAAATTTTAATCCACAAAAAAACCTGAATCGAGCAAGCTACCCTTGATGCATTTACCTTACCCCGCCTTTGGCGATCGCATTTTATCTCGCCCCACCTGAGTGTGGCGCGTTGCGGGTGTGGCGCGTTTCGAGATTCACACCCAGATAAAATATCCCGCCAACCACAAATGACCCATCACCGAGGACCAATCACCAACCCCCCATCCCCAGTTTCCCCATTTCCATCGAGTCACTCACCCTCAAGAACTTAAACTGCTTTGGAGGGCGAGTGTCCGTTAACTCCTTATATTGAGCGATGGGGAGTATTACCCTTGCTCAGGGAGTTCGCCCTTTTTCCCGAGCAAACTCTTTACATTGTGGCTGGCGTAGCCCACTTCCAGGGGGGGTTCTCCTTGCAAAAGGGTATCGATTTGAGACAGATAGCCTTCGATGCGACTGTCGCTTTTAAAGCTTCGCCGCAAGCGATCGCCGATCGCCTTGAGAATCCAGCGCTGTTGTTCTTCTTGAATCTCCGGTTTAGCCTCCAGTTGGGTCAAAGCGTGAGAGCGAAATACCACAAATTTCTCCGGTTTTTTCGTTTCAAAAACTTCGTGTAATTCCGCACACACCCGGGCCACGAATTCTTGGGTCACGTATTCGAGTACCACCGGTTGCACCGAAAACTCCGCTTGTTCGTTGTCCGAAATCTTTTCGAGTAGCGATCGCCGCCCCAAAGACGCCACCGCCTCCAACAATTCTTGCACCGACACCGGCAATAACATATCCTCGTGCAACCGTTCCAGGGAAATCGGTTGACGGGAGATCGCCAACCAGTATAGAATTTCCTTTTCTAACTCAGACAAGCGCTGAAACTGGCGATCGAGTAAAGCGTGAATCTCGCCAAACACTAAGGTGCCATGTTTGAGAAACAAAGCCGTATTCCCATCAAACAATTCCCGAATTGAAGTGGCTGCAATCTTGAGCAGCAAAGGATTCCCCCGATACAGTTCGATCGGTGTTTCCCACGCCTTGCTTTCATACAACCCTTTGGCTTGCAAAATTTTCCGCGCTTGTTCTGGATTAAGGTCTTTTAACTGAAACGACCGCACCGGAAGGGTTTTGCCTTCGAGCAATCCAATCTCGGTGGGTTTGTCTAAACTGGTCATCACCAAGCTACTTTTATGGGGCTCTTCCCCGAGGCGTCTGAACAAATCCCCATAATCTTCATACCCGGGGCGATAGTGGCCGGCCAATTCTCCGGGTTGTCCCACCGCATCCACACTATCTAAAACTAACAAACAGCGGTAGCGGCGCAAGTATTCGAGCAGATGGGAAATTTTCTCGTTTACATTTGGGGGATGTCCGCTGTGACGGAAATAGAGAAATTTCAGTAAGTTATCTAACAGGTCTTTCAGCGGTGGCGCATGGCGCAAGCTTCGCCACAAAACGCAATCAAATTCTTTGGCAATTTGGTGAGCCAATTTCACCGAAAGTGCCGTTTTGCCAATGCCTGCCATGCCTAAAATGGCCACCATCCGGCAGTTTTCTTCCACGATCCACCTTTGCAGGGTTGCCAGTGGCCGCGATCGACCGTAAAAAATGGACACATCCGGTGCCTCGCCCCAGTCGTAGCGCTCTTGACTGCCCAGGGATCCGCTGTGGGTGCCGCCGGTGGGGAAGAGGTTGTCAGCTTGGGAGTGTTGATACTCGCTGACGAGAATCTGCTGCAATTTGGCCATTTTTCCCGGCCCTGCCCCCCCGATTTTAAATTTTTTGTACACTTCTCCGAGGCGTTTGCGGACCGCTTCTGGGCGAATGCCGAGATGATTGGCGATCGCGGCGATCGAGGAGCCATGTAACGCCTGGGACAATACTTCCATTTCCGATTCGGATACGCCGCGATCGGCGGTTACGGCTTTGAGAAACTCTTCGGGAATCACAACAGTTCTCTGTGTTAACAACAATTCTGGTTTTCTTAGATGCAAATATGTGAGTTTTTGTTCATTTTTTATCAAACCTCACCTTTGTAACCCGTGGCTTGGCGATCGCGGCCACTGTCCCTCCCCTACGGTTTGCTCCCCCAAAACCTTCCCTCCCCCTACCTCGCAACTTCTATTCTCAATTTCCCTTTCCGCTTTGCCACTGAACCCTGAGATTGACCTGTCCTCCCCCCTGCAAACCTCTCCGTCTCTCCTCATGCTCCACCCTTTCCTCAAGTTTTTTTAATGATATCACTTAAGTAAGTCAATCGGCCAACCCCCAGAGTTTTTGCCTGAAATGTTCATCCCTTCCCTGAAAGCCACCTTTCAGGTTCCCCACCCCTCGGCAATTAAAACACTTAAATTGCATAAAAACACCCAAAACATTTAGCCGATACAGGTCAAGCGATTGTTATCCCGCCGTGCGACCCTCGGAATAGCCGTTCCGAAGCGATCGGGCAACATTAATGCCGGATTTACATCCTGTCAGTGACCCTAAATTACGCCATTACAACGGTAAACCGGGACGAAAAAACCTCGATTTCGATATTTCCCTACCCACTGTATCGTTCCGATTTCAAGGCGAGTATTATTCTAGGTAAACCCGCAAATTTACGAGATTAATTAACTGCTTAAACGTTGCAAAATAAATGTTTTAAATTACCAAAATTACCTGTAGGGTGGGCAACGAGTTGCCCACCCTACCCGTGAGGACCGACGCCCTGGGGGAAAGAATTTCCACCCCAAGGCAAGACCCCTGGCAAAGCTAAGCCGTTACCGGTGCTTGGGCGGGATGATTTTGCAACATCAAGCCATATTCCAACCCTTCCACTACCGCTTGATAAGATGCATCGATAATATTGGTGGAGACACCCACGGTAGTCCAGCGGCGCGATCCATTACTCGACTCCACCAACACCCGAGTTTTCGCAGAAGTGCCGGCAGCGCCATCGAGAATCCGCACCTTATAATCCGTAAGCTGGAATTGCTCCAACACCGGATAAAAATTCAGCAATGCTTTTCGCAATGCCGCATCCAGGGCAGAAACCGGCCCATTGCCTTCTGCAGCTTCCAAAATATCCTGACCATTCACCGCCAGTTTTACCGTTGCGAGGGCATTGGTCATCCCTTGCAATTGCTCGCAATGAACGTGAAAGCCTTTAATCTGGAAAAACTGCGGGCGATCGCCCAATGCCGATCGCATCAACAACTCAAAACTCGCCTCTGCCCCCTCAAACTGATACCCCTCATTTTCCAACTCTTTCAACCGCTGCAAAATTTCCCGACTGGCAGGATCGTGCTTATTCAAATCCAACCCAAAATTCCGCGCTTTCACCAACACATTACTCATCCCCGCTTGGTCTGAAATCACGATTCGGCGGAGATTCCCCACCCGTTGCGGGTCAATATGCTCGTAAGTCACCGGGTTGCGCTGCACTGCAGAAACGTGAATCCCCCCTTTATGAGCAAATGCAGACAATCCCACAAACGCCGCATGTTCGTCGGGGGCCAAATTTGCCACTTCGCTGACAAATCGACTGGTTTCGGTCAATTTCGCCAGTTGACCCTCTTCAATGCAGGAATACCCCAGCTTCAGTTGCAGATTCGGAATTAACGAACATAAATTCGCATTCCCGCAACGTTCTCCATATCCATTCATCGTCCCTTGGACCATTTCCACCCCTTCCATTACCGCCGCGAGGGCATTCGCCACTGCAGTTTCCGAGTCATTGTGGGTGTGGATGCCAAAGCGCAACGAAGCATTCGGGGTTTTCTGTACGGTGTTCAGTACAAATCGGACGATTTCGCTGATTTCGTGGGGCATGGTGCCGCCATTGGTATCGCAAAATACCACCCACTCGGCACCTGCAGCGATCGCCGTTTCCAGGGTCTGCATGGCATAGGCGCGATTTTGCTTGAACCCATCAAACCAATGTTCCGCATCGTAAATCACTCTGCGCCCCTGACTTTTCAAATAGGCGATCGTGTCGCGAATCATCGCCAAATTTTCCTCTAACGTGGTGTTGAGTCCTTCGGTAACATGCAGATCCCAGGACTTGCCAAAAATCGTCACCCAGTGGGTACCGGCAGACAAAATCGCCTGTAACATGGAATCTTCCGCCGCCGGAATGCCGGGACGACGGGTGGAGCAAAACGCCACCACTTCCGCATTCTGTAGCGCTTCTTCCTTCACCCGCCAGAAAAATTGTACGTCTTTGGGATTGGCACCGGGCCATCCCCCTTCAATAAATGGAATGCCCATCCTATCCAACCGATGGGCGATTTGCAATTTATCGTCAATCGACAAAGAAAGCCCTTCCCGTTGCGATCCATCTCGCAAGGTGGTGTCGTAAATCCAAATTTGATTTGCGTTGTCTGTAGTCATAATGCCTCTGTGTTGATACTTCAGTGTCGAGAAATTCATGGGGCGCGGAAAACCTCCATCGCCTCTGAGGCGATCGCATTGCCCTGCCAATGTCAAAATAGATAAAGGTACGGTTGGGAAATAAGACGAATGCCAACAATACAAGCGCTCGGAAAAACCATCGAATGCGACCAGGGTGCCAATCTGCGTCAAGTTTTACTCAATGCCGGCATCGAGTTGTACAATGGCAAGGCCAAACTTATCAATTGCCGGGGAATCGGTACTTGTGGCACTTGCGCCGTTGCGGTGGATGGAGAAGTTTCACCCCCCAACTGGCGCGACAAAACCCGGCGATCGCTCCCTCCTCATTCTCCCGCAAAAAATTTGCGTTTGGCTTGCCAAACCGAAGTCCTCGGCGATCTGAAGGTTACAAAATATGACGGCTTTTGGGGACAAGGAGAGCGCATTCTCTGGACGCCAGATGCCCCATCTCCCCAAGACAGCACCACTTGAAGGGACTCACCTGTGGGTTCTCGCCGATGGGGATCGCCGTGGGGTTGCCGATGAATTGTCAGCATTTCTTTATGGTTTGTCCGTCGCCTAGGCGGTCCAGGGGTGGGAAATTCCCCCCTCTGGGGCGAGAACATGGGTTCCCCAGTGCGCCAGAGATGGGCAACCCTCCTCAACTCACCCCTTACCTGGGCGGCAATCCCGACGAACTCGATCTAACTATAAATTCGCGCCGAGAGGCCGAGAATTAACGGAATCTTTGGGATTGTCTGGACTCGCGCTCAGCCACATCTAGCAGTAAACGTTTATTTTTGATGAATACAGCACGTGACGTTGTAATTATTGGCGGTGGGATTATCGGTCTGTCCATTGCCATTGATTTAAAATTAAGAGGTCTGTCGGTGACGGTTTGTTCGCGCTCGTTTGACGAAGCCGCTACTTTAGCCGCCGCCGGAATGCTCGCCCCCCAAGCGGAAGCGATCGCCCCGGGTCCTTTGCTGGATTTATGCCTGCGATCGCGGGCGCTCTATCCGGACTGGACGAGCAAACTGGAAGACCTGAGCGGAATCGATCCGGGTTATTGGCCCTCGGGGATTATCGCCCCGGTTTATGAAGCTCCACCCCCGGGCAATTCGCACCCCTCCCCCGACTGTCCCGCCTATTGGTTGGACAAACACCAACTGGATCTGCATCAATCGGGATTGGATGAAGAGGCGATCGGCGGGTGGTGGTTTCCGGAAGACGGACAAGTGAATACCCGCGCTTTAGGTAAAGCATTGCAAAAAGCGGCGCAAGAGTTAGGAATTGAATTGCGCGAAGGGGTCAGTGTGGAGGCGATCGTGCAGCGACGCGGAAAGGCGATCGCCCTGAAAACCAGCGCCGGGGAGTTACACGGCGGTCATTACGTCCTCGCTACCGGCGCTTGGAGCAATCATTTATTGCCGATTCCGGTTTCTCCGATTAAGGGTCAAATGCTCTCGGTCCGGGTGCCGCAAGGGACTTCTACTCCTCAACCGCGCTTACAGCGGGTGTTGTATGGTCCGAGTACCTATATCGTCCCCCGTCGCGATGGCCAAATTGTTATCGGCGCAACCAGTGAAGCGGTGGACTTTACTTCGGGAAATACCCCGGAAGGCATGCAAGCGCTGTTGTCCCGCGCTACGAAACTCTATCCGACCCTGAAGGATTACCCAATTGAGGAGTTTTGGTGGGGATTTCGCCCGGCTACTCCGGATGAATGTCCTATCCTCGGTCCGAGTCGGATTGAAAATTTAACCTTGGCAACGGGTCATTATCGCAATGGGATTTTGTTGGCACCAATTAGCGCTTCTTTAATTGCTGAGGCGATCGCCAATCAAAATTTCGACCCCTTGTTGGAACACTTTCGCGAAGAGCGTTTTTATTCCTCATCTGCTACTCCTGGGAACTCTACTATGCCTTCACTCACTCATGCTACGGCGATCGCCCCGCAGCAAAATGGCAATTCTACCTTGTCCCTTCTAGATGAGTTGGATGCGCCGGTCACGATCGCCAATCGCCGCTTTCGCTCTCGTTTGATGACCGGAACTGGAAGATATCGCTCGATTGCGGACATGCAGCAGAGCATTCTCGCCAGCGAGTGCGAAATCGTTACGGTGGCGGTGCGTCGCGTGCAGACCAATGCACCGGGCCATGAAGGGTTGGCGGAGGCGATCGACTGGAATAAAATCTGGATGCTGCCCAATACGGCGGGGTGTAAAACTGCTGAGGATGCTATTCGAGTAGCACGATTAGGCCGCGAAATGGCAAAACTGCTGGGACAAGAGGACAATAATTTTGTCAAGTTAGAGGTGATTGCGGATCCGAAATATTTGCTCCCGGATCCCATCGGCACCCTGCAGGCGGCTGAGCAATTGGTGAAAGAAGGGTTTGCAGTCTTGCCTTATATTAATGCAGACCCGATATTGGCGAAGCGCTTGGAAGAGGTGGGTTGTGCCACGGTGATGCCTTTGGGGTCGCCGATTGGATCCGGTCAGGGCATCGCGACGGCGGCAAATATTCAGTTGATTATCGACAATGCTAAGATTCCGGTGGTGGTGGATGCCGGCATCGGGGTGCCTTCGGAGGCGGCGCAGGCAATGGAGATGGGGGCAGATTTGGTGCTGATTAATAGCGCGATCGCCTTGGCTCGCAATCCGGTGGCAATGGCCCGGGCAATGGCGCAAGCGGTGTCCGCCGGACGTTTGGCTTATCTGGCAGGTCGCATTCCCATCCAATCCTCTGCCAGTGCTAGTTCTCCGGTGACGGGCACGGTGTCGGGTTAAGGGCCGCTCTATCACAGGATACCGGGGACTCCCCGTCCCCGCCCCTTGTCGTGACCAGCGGTGGTTCTCCATCGGGATTTGAGAAAATTGCGCTCGAGCGGATTCTATCTGTTATAATAGAAGGTGAAGCTCGAGGGGGCAGGCAGCGCTTTTAAGCAATTTAAGCATTGCTTTTGCGCCCTGCCTGCCCCCTCGGGTTCATTATACCCAAT
>NZ_JAJENT010000628.1:0-207 GCF_035615515.1 Phormidium sp. CCY1219 | reverse complement strand
ATATCGAGGAGGCCATTCGCTGCACCCAAGCCGCCTTAGAAGTGTACACCCGCAGCGCCTTTCCCTATGAGTGGGCAACGACTCAAAATAACTTGGCGATTGCCTACAATAACCGCATCCGGGGAGAGCAAGCCGACAATATCGAGGAGGCCATTCGCTGCACCCAAGCCGCCTTAGAAGTGTACACCCGCAGCGCCTTTCCCTATG
>NZ_JAJENT010000627.1:0-801 GCF_035615515.1 Phormidium sp. CCY1219 | reverse complement strand
GAGATAAAAGGTGATTGAACGAAAATCAGTAAAGGGAAGCCTTCGGGCAACCTATAGAGGCGTACTTGACTTCGCCTCAGAGTCCGTTTTTCGGAAGTTCTAAAATCCCTCCGGGGAATCCCCGTCTCGTTAGAGCGCGGAGTAGTCAATGCCGCTCTCGATTCTCCATCGCTTCTCTCGATCGCGGTTTCGCCCTCTACCAAACCTCCACCCTGGTGGGATGCGCTTCCCATATCCCATCCCCCACCACATCCGGTTTCTGATGTACCCTAACCTTCTGTCCCTCCCCAACTTTGGTCTTTTCCCCCTGCCAGGATGCTCTCCTCCCCACACTGCATGGGGCATCCCATGCCACCTCCCTTGAGTCCGAACTAAAATAGAAAATAAGTTAAGATTGTTTACCAGATGACAATCTTAGCGCGAAAAATATTTAATACTAAGGGTAGAGGCTTTGTTTTTGCCTCCTTAGTTACCGTTATTTCACATTTAGCCGTTAAAAACGATTTGACAGCATTTTCTATGGAATCAGGTGGCCCGTCTGCCAGTTCTGCCGACCCACCTCCCCAGAGGAGCGTGGCGGATCTTGTCGGAACTGCGATTGCCTTATTAACCATCCTTCTACCTCTGTTCGCGATCGCTCATTACTCTCCGAACAGGGTGGACAGTTTACCACAAACCACTTCCTATCCCCTCCAGAGGCTCAGCGACAGATAATTTAAAATCAAGCGTCAGGGACTCCGTAGAAACCAACCCCATGTCTAAAGCCAGGGGCTTGTACTTCTAACCACCTGACCAGCCTAA
>NZ_JAJENT010000626.1:0-8171 GCF_035615515.1 Phormidium sp. CCY1219 | reverse complement strand
GGGGGAGAACTCCTCCCTACGCATAAATGACGAGGGTTTCCGTTCTCCCCCTTACCAACCCTAATTTCTGATGATTGGAAAAACAACGGCGAGTTCTTGCCGTTAAAAAATATTAAAACATAAACTAGGAGCATCCCACCCAATTGCGATCGCCGATATTCATCCAATGGCCAAGATTAACCAAAGCGATCGCCTATTTATAGCTAAGCTCTCCGGAATCTACTTTTCTTTCACCCTGATGATTTAACGCTGCCCCCTCGCAGCACTCCACTGTCTGTGCCTTTCTTTCTCAGTGCAACTTAACTTGCTAACTGCTTATCGGTAGAAATGCGAAATGTGTCATTTTTACCACAGAGTAAGCCATATTCACTCTGCCATCGCGCCAAAGCTATAGAAATATTTAAAGCGCGACCCAATTCCCTAACTTCTGGGTGGGTTAAGATGGTAGACGTCTCGAGCAAAATACTCTCAGAATTGTTTGCCTCTAGGTTGAATGGGACTCCAGAAGCAACCGGGCAAACTATCAACAGAAAGCGGCTATACCCGCACCGCTTTCTCCCCACTGGTTTGGGGTAAAGATTGTTCGCGGGATGTGGTAAATATGAACGGAAAACAGCGATTCTCAAAACTGAAGGCATCAGGAACGCGCCTATTCTTTGCAGGCGTGGCTGCTGCCGCATCTGTAGTAACTATTGCAGCAACAGAGCCGGCTGAGGCTCAATCTCCAGTCTCTCCAGTGCTGCCACCGCCTCCAGTGATTCCAATCACGCCGGCGGTTCCGATTGGTACGCCAGTGGCACCACCACCGACGCCAACACCAACTCCGACGCCGACACCGACGCCGACACCGACGCCAACTCCGACGCCGACACCGACGCCGCCGACGCCAACTCCGACGCCGCCGACGCCAACCCCGACGCCGCCGACGCCAACCCCGACGCCGCCGACGCCAACTCCGACGCCGCCGACGCCAACTCCGACGCCGCCGACGCCAACCCCGACGCCGCCAACCCCGACGCCGCCGACGCCGCCAACTCCGACGCCGCCAACCCCGACGCCGCCGACGCCGCCGACGCCGCCAACTCCAGGGATACCACCGGGCGTCAGTCCAGAAGTCTTTAACTTCTTGCAAGGGCTTTCCAACCAGTTAGGGGTGCCCGTGGGGCAATTACTGAACTCGCCTCTGGTGCAAGCGGCTCTGGCGAGACCTAACACTCTCGGGATTTTGAATGCCGCCAATACTGCCTTTGGCAGAGCGGGAATTCCCCTGGCGGATGGTTACAACAGCATCAATTTTGCAGCTCTGGTCTCGCGAGCGCCGAACAATGCTGACGCGGTAGAGGTCTTTAACCTCCTCAAAGCTGAAGTCGCCAACTTCGTGTTGCGCTATGAAGGAGCGATCGGCGATCTGTTGCTGCGTTCTACGGTGGAATCAGCTCAGTTTGGTCGCTATGGTAGCGTCCTGTTTGTGGAATACCTGGTGTACCGCAACGATACGGGCATTCGCTTCCGCAGTTTCGACCAACAGTTCCGGGATTTGAACGAACTGTTATTACTTCAGGAAAATCGGTTCATTGATGATGTGCTGCCGTAATCCACGTCAGGTAACGGGTAGAACGGTTTCTCTAGATTGAGATTCGTTTTATCCGTGCGGCGCGCAGAACCGCTCTAGTTAATTCGCGAGCGACGATTAAACGCCTACACCTTTGAAGGTGTAGGCGTTTAGCCTTTGAGGGATAAAGGTAGGAATGACAGCTATATTGAAAAAAGCCCCGCACCCTAGAAGGGTAGGGCGTCGATCCGAAACATTGCCCGCCGACGCGGGCTATTTTTTGAGTGGCAATTTTCGGAACAAGAGATTAGCGATTGGCGAGAACTGGGGAGGCGCTCAGTTCTGGATCTTGGAACAGGGGGGTGCTGAGGTAGCGCTCGCCAAAACTGGGTTGAACCATCACGATCAGACGGCCTTCATTTTCTGGGCGCTGGGCGACACGAATGGCGGCACAGAGGGCGGCACCGGAGGAAATGCCGGAGAGGAGTCCTTCTTCGCGCGCGAGGCGACGACCGTAGGCGATCGCTTCCTCATCGCTGACTGCAATCACCTCATCGATGAAGTCCACGTTAAGCACTTCGGGAATAAACCCGGCACCGATACCCTGAATTTTGTGGGGGCCGGGTTTTCCGCCGGATAACACCGGACTGTTGGTCGGTTCTACGGCGATCGCTTTAAATGAAGGCTTCTTTTGCTTGAGCACTTCGGCAACCCCGGTCAGAGTCCCCCCAGTACCAATTCCGGCAATTAAAAAATCAACTTCACCATCGGTATCTGCCCAAATCTCTTCTCCGGTGGTCTCTCGATGAACCTGCGGATTCGCCGGATTGCGAAACTGCTGCAACATATAAGCGTTTGGGGTACTGTCCACGATTTCCTGTGCCCGACGAATGGCTCCACTCATGCCCTCAAATCCCGGCGTCAATTCCAACTGCGCTCCATAAGCGCGCAACATGGAACGGCGTTCCGTACTCATGGTATCTGGCATGGTCAAAATTAATTGATACCCCTTCGCAGCAGCAGCCATTGCTAGGGCAATCCCGGTATTCCCGGAGGTAGGTTCCACCAACACGGTTTCACCGGGGGTAATCTGCCCTTGACTTTCCGCCACATTAATCATATTGACGCCAATTCGGTCTTTGACCGAGGCGGCGGGGTTCATGCTTTCGAGCTTGACCACAATTCGAGCCACACAGCCTTCCGCTTGTGGAATGCGGTTGAGTTGAACTAACGGGGTTCGACCAACTAACTCGGTGATGTTATGAGCAATACGCATAGGATTTGTGGGTTGTTTGTTCTCTAGTGTTCAACGTTAATGCCGATTGGGGTAGCTTGGAGCGCAAACCCACCTGGCCTAAATGTAGTACATGATATCGAGCTGCTGCTTGGCATTGCGCTGTTCGCAAAGGTCTTGGATGCTGTAGTTTTGCAATACCGCATGAGATGCGGCGACTGCTTCTTGCCACATCTCTCGAACTACTGCACTTTCTACGGTTTTGGAGGTGGCATCCTCTTCCGAGGCGGCACCCTCCAAGCCTTCAATGCAACTTACAACTTCGAGTAAGGTAATTTTCCAGGGTTCGCGAGCGAGAAGATAGCCCCCTTTTGCGCCGCGTTGACTGCGAACCAGTCCCCCGCGCCGTAAGGAAGCCAAGAGTTGCTCTAAATAGCGATCGGGTATATTTTGCTGAGCCGCTATTTGCCGAATTTGCAGCGGTTCGCCTGTCTGATATTGGTCTGCTAACTCCAGCAGAGCGAGCAGAGCGTATTCACTTTTACATGAAAGTTCCACAGTTCTCAATTCTTCGTTATAAGCTTTTTTTATAGAAAGGGGGGAAATAAAGTAGTTCAAGACCGCGATCGCCTCAGTAGGTCCCATCGCAGGAAGCCCCCCGGCCCTCATTTTCCATGCGATCGCGATTGAATTAAGGCAATTGCAAATTAAAACATTTCCCCACAGATTTGGGGCAACCGCCCTGACGGAACGGTTTATTTCCAGGCATTCCCGACCGCGACATCTAGCGATCGCCTAATTCATTTTATTATACCCCGGTTTTCCTCTGGAGTTTGCTGGGTTAAGAGAGCCAACAAAAAAAGCCCTCGGGGAAGGGCTTACTATCACTCACGCGATATTTAATTTTACATTCAGTTGAACTTTAGCCGAACTCCTGAAACCAGAGTCCCCCTCTCGCGATCGCAGCAGATGAGGCAGGGGTGCCCCCACAAGAGAGGGGAACTTGTTTCTAGAACCGGAACGTGGTTCTGAGGGTACCGATCACCACATCATCGTTGAGGTCGTTGTGATCCGGAGCTGTCAACCAGATAAAGCCCGGGGTAATGGCAATGTTTTCGGTGAGCTGATACTCGTAAAACCCTTCAATGTGGATGGAAGTACTGGGGTCTTCCAACGCCCCACCGAAGTCGTCCTCAGTCACTCTCGGTTCCATGCCAACGATTAAGCCGGCTTGGCTTCCCGGAGGTCCGGCTTGCACGCCCAGGGTAACGGCCCAGTTCCAGATGGACAGATCGCCTTTCAGCCCTTCGTCGAGGATGCGAGCATTGGTGAAGCCCACCCAACCGCCGAGGGAGAAGGCCCCGGTCACGTAGCCGAGTTGAGCGCCGTAAGCGTTGCTGATGGTGGTTAAACCATCCGGCGGATCCACAGATTCCACCGGGGTGGCGAATTGGCTACCGGTCTGCATGTCCGTGCGGTAGGCATTCACGTAGGTCAGACCCAGTTGTAAGCCTTCAACTGGCTTGAACACCACTTGCGCCAGGGCACCGTAGGGGCCATCGAACAAACCATTGCGCTCGGTAGGTTCGCCTGCATTTTCCGCCAAGTAGCCGAGGCTGACTTCCGCAGGACCTGCATCGAATGACAAGCCGAGTCCGGCTCCCCGAACCAGGTTGTAAATGGGGGCGCGGGTGCCAAAACGCGACAGGGCACCGCTTCCACCATCTCCATCTAAGGGGTTGATGGTGCTGGCAAAGTCATCTGCCGCACCGGCGTTGGCCATAAATACCACATCGGCGGCACCAATTTGTCTGGCATAGAGTAAAGTGTCTAAGTTGACGCTGGTATCTCCATTGTCATAAGGACCCACCCCGAACCACAGATCCCCTTCTGGCGTGAAAGTGTTGGTACCGGAGAAGGCATCGAGATTATTCACTTGGAGTCGAGTTCTGAGCAGATCTTCCCCGGTGAAGCTGGTGTCGAAATTCAGGCGAGTCCGGGTGCCAAATTGCACGCCACTGTCGGTATCGCCGCCGAGGCTATTGCCTCCTTCAGAAAGGGCGAGAGCGAAGATGGATTCGCCCCGCAGTTTGGTGGTGGTGGAGAATTGATTGGCTTCGAGTTCGGCAACGCGCACTTCTAGGGCGTCCACGCGACCGCGCAGGGTCGCCAGTTCGGCGGAGAACTCTTCGACTAATCTTTCCAGGGCGGTTAAATCGCCGATATCGATGTTCTCGATTGCGGCGGCAATCAGTTCGTTGATTCGTTCCAAACAAGCGTTTAAACCGGCGGCAAATTCGTAGCGGGTGAGCGCTCGGTTGCCGCGAAAGGTACCATCGGGATATCCAGCAATACAACGGTAACGTTCTACCAGGGATTGAAGTGCTTGGAAGGCCCAGTCAGTGGGTTGAACGTCCCTCAACTGAGACACTGAAGTGACGGGTTGAGCGATAACGTTGCTGCCAGTTCCTTCCTGGCTGTACTGGTTCAGCTTTTCTAAGACATTGGAGTTGTCTGTTTGCGCCACAGAGGGGGTCACGTCACGTGCTTGCGCGATCGCCTCTGCGAGTTCTGGAAAGGGCGCTTCCTCCGCGATCGCTGAATTCGCGGGATTTGCCTCTTGGCTCGGTAGGGGTGCAGCCGCATGAGCTGCAGCGGTTCCCACTAAAACCGCCCCTAAAACTGCTGGACTGACCAACAGAGAATTCCACAATACTTTAGTCATTTTTCCCTCTTGTCCTCACACCTTTTATCTAAACAATTTGACCAATCTCTCCTGCCCGGTTTTCCCCGGCGGAGATGAAAGCCCAAAGAAGGAAATTGAGAGCTATTATACAGCTCTTTCCCAGGCAACGGGTGTAGCCTCCACTTCGCCACTGAACCGACAGGTATTGAAAGCCACTGACTCTTCTTCAGTCCCCCATTTACATGTTCGAGTACGCTACCGTTTCAGTTTGCCGCGAGTGGAATACTCCGATGATGTGCCGATCGCGTTTTTTCCGAAGCGTTGACCCCTCCAATCTGGAGGCTCATGCACTCAGCTTGTCGGCTGGGCGACTCGCTTCTTCGTCTCTTCGTCTCCCCTCGGGGGACTTTAGGGGAAGTTGCCCGTTGAGCCACGTTCGACAATCTTGGGACTCATTATAGAGTCATTCACTCCCTCGCCGATTGCTTCTGTTATAGATTAACAGATTTACTTAGATTGCAACCTTCTGCGAAATCGTTTCTGCTCTATTGTGTCCTCGGCGATCGCCACTGCTGTGAAATAACTCATCCACTCTGAGAGGATGAATGGTTTTATTGGACACAGAGGCGACTCTGGCTCCTGGTTTTCTCCTGGGTTCGGCAAGCTACACTGTCCCGCGATTCTATTCTACTGGATGTACTGCCCGGGAATGACTCGGTGCCCGGGTTTCTTGTTCCCTCCGCCCTATTTTTACGGAGTTGAGCGATCGCATCCGTGGAAAATGGAATCTCGATCGCGGCTTCCCTCTGGCACTCGGCCATTCCCTGGCGTTTCCCCTGAATCCTCCCTCCCCTAGGCAGCACCCTTTTTTTTCTAAGCTGTTTCTAACTCCACTTCTTTTTCTAAACTATGCCCCAATACCGAAAACACTTGCCGATGTTCGAATAAATCCAGAAATTCTGAGTTAATTTTGTTTTGCCCCGCTTCTTGGCGCAGGATCGCGATCGCTGCTTCTACGGGCAATCCGCGCTTGTAGGGGCGATCGCCTGCGGTAAGGGCGTCATAAATATCGGCAATGGTCATAATCTGAGCTTGAATCGGAATTTCCGCCTGGCTTAACCCTCTGGGGTATCCGCTTCCGTCTAGCTTTTCGTGATGCCCGTAGGCAATGGTGGGCACCTCTTTGAGATCCCCCGTCCAAGGGATCCGCTTCAGAAATTCGTAAGTATGAGTGACGTGATATTCGATTGACAAACGCTCTTCTGGCGTTAGGTTGCCTTTGGTGACGAGTAGCTGAGCCATTTCCTCTGGGGTAATCAAGGGCTTTAGCTGACCGTCTACATCCTTATAAGTGTATTGAGACAATTCCCGCAAGCGCGCTAGCGGCTCTTCGGCTAAAATCCTTGGCTCGTTTGCCTCCAATAACAAATTCCAATGCTTATCCAAATGCTCGATACTTTTTTCTAGCTGCTTGTCCCGCTCTTGTAGCGCCTGACAGTGGGGGCAGCTTGTTTCTGTTTCCTGATGTCGATGAGCTGGATGTTCGATTAAATACCTGTACTTATTTTGAGCGCATTCCATTTCCAGGGTGCGCTTGGCTAAGGCGAAGCGGTGTCGGATCACCTCAAGCTGACCCGGATAGAGCTTTTTTTGTTTGATTAAAATTGCTTCTGGAACCCCTACTTTGCCAAAATCATGCAACAACGCGGCGTATCGAATTTCTTGAATTTGGCGATCGCTGAAGTGGATCTCTCGCAAGGATCCGGAGGTCACGTTTTTCGCTTCTTGCGAAAGGCGAACGGTTAGTTCTGCTACTCGTTCCGAGTGACCATAGGTACAAGGATCCCGCGCTTCAATCACCTGCACCGACGCTTTCACAAACCCTTCAAACAGGTTTTCAATACTTTCTTGTAGCTGATTTCTTTCAATGGAGATCGCCGCTTGTGAAGCCAAACTTCGCACCACTCGTTCTTCCCATTCTGAATAGGGCTGGGTGACTTCTAGAGCATTGTCTGCGGATACCGTCAGTTCTGGTTCGATCTTCCGATTGATCAACTGTACGACCCCGATGGTTTCCCCTTCTCGGTTTTGCATGGGCAGTACCATGACAGAGCGGGTATAGTATGAAATATCTCGGTCAAAACTCTGTTCGAGCTGATAGGGGACGTTGGGCGGCAGATTGTAGGCATCGGGTATGTTGAGGCTTTCCCCCGTCAGCGCCACATAACCGGACAAGCTTTGACGGGTCAAGGGTATGGCAAATTCCCGGAAGGACACGTTCGGGCGAGAGGCATTTTGCGCTACCTTAAATAACAATTTGGGTACCTCGTCCCTGCGGTCTACCAGATAGACGCTGCCCGCATCGCTACAGGTAATTTCTCGACTTTTTGTCAAAATCAAGGTTAACAACTCCCCGAGATCGTAGGTGCTCGAAAGGGCCGCACCAATATCTAGGAGTTGCTCGACTAATTCCGCTCTCGTGTCATATTCCTGATTTAGGTCTGGATTATTCAAGACCCTGATGGGGGTATGTTTCACTGTCCGATCCGATCGCTCTTCACAGCTATACATGAATTGACTCAGCGACTCATGCTACGCATTAATTGTCGTGGCGAGTCGTTGTTTTCATCGAAAATTAGGGGTTGGTAAGGGGGGCGAATGGAAACCCCTGTCATTTATGTATGGGGAGGAATTCGCCC
>NZ_JAJENT010000625.1:0-4345 GCF_035615515.1 Phormidium sp. CCY1219 | reverse complement strand
TATCCTTAGTCCAATTCCAGGGATGGGAAAAAAACATAGGGATTAGCGCAATGGTTATTTATCCCTAGTCCAATTCCAGGGATGGAAAAAAACATAGGGATTAGCGCAATGGTTATTTATCCTGTAGCACCCCATCGGTGAAAAAACTATCGCGAGCGCGCCATATTTATAATATTTTCATATGAATAAGGTAGAGAATTTTTCACCTCGGAGGTGCAAGCGCGGTAATGCTATTCGGCTACGGATCGCATCAATCTGAGAAAGGCTATAATACCGTTTTTCAAAACTGATATTAGAGATGTTTCTGATTTCCCCGCTTGTAGAGAGGCGATAAGCGCGCGTCTGCTTCGGGGACTAGGGATACCACTTTATCCCGAGCGAAAAATGTTCAGGACAACCGCACCTAATCCACCGATAGGGTGGGCAACCAGTTGCCCACCCTACTCTGGATTAACGGGGGAGGCGGAGTTTCGGGTGGGGTTCCCCCCAGGGGGGAAGGAGTCAAAATAATATTTTTCCTGCTAATTCTTCTCGGAATTAAGTTTGGTTAAATCTTGAGAAAATCTATAATTTTTGCATGGAGAAAGTGCCTACAATGCCCAAGCAACGCTCCAGGTGGATTCCGACTCTCGTGCAGGCTTTTGTTTGAAGGCGGGTAAAGATTTCCCGGCGGTTTGCGGGTGGATTTCTAATCCCTCTAATCGACATCCCCGGTAGGTAACGCCTTCAGCGGGATGCCATTCGTAGATGGCGGGGCTTCCTTCTACGTATTCCACCTCGCTAATCACTTGATAGCGGACATTTTGGCAGTTGGAAACCAACATGACTGGAATTTCTTCCCCGGCAGGGGCAATGAGTTTGTGGGTGGGGGTAAAGGATTTCATCGTTTCAACCTTGGGAAAAATGTTTCTTTCGGTGAGATGCAGAGCCGATTTTTGGGTTTTGACTTGTTCTATTATTCCTTGATTGTAAGTAGACGGGTGCGATCGCAAACCTAGAGAAATTGTGAAACCTTTCACCGCCCGGTTGTGATTTACATCATACTGCCCACGGTGGCAATATTGTGGGTTGTTAATTGTCGATTGTTGATTTGATAGCCGCGTTTGAGGGGGGTAGGGCTGTTCAAACGTTGCGAAATACTACGAAATTGCGTCACGGTACCGGGCGAGATGCTACAAAACTCTTATTATCTGCCCTAGTGCAACGATAAGGAGTCTGAAAAATGCAATTTGAAACCGCAGCACAAGAAGCCTGCTATAACAAAGTGGCGTTGTGGATGCAGGAACTGTTTGGCAAGTTTCCCTGTGCGCGCCAAGATATCCCGGGTTTGGGTCTGTTCATGGGTTCGGCCCTGGTAGAAGTGCTGATTTTACCCTGGGGGGAAGAGGATGCGGTCATTAATAACCGCGCTTATGTGGTGACTGGAACCGAAATCAGTGAGGATCTGATGCGCTTTCTGCTGGAGCAAAATTCGCAAATGATTTTTGGGGCGTTTGGGGTGGACCTGAAAGGGGATATCCTGTTCGAGCATACGATTGTCGGATCCACCTGCGACAAGAGAGAGCTGGAATCTTCGGTTCATGCTGTGCTCGAAGTCGCAGACGAATACGATGACAAAATCGTGGAACGGTGGGGTGGATTCCGGGCACTCGATCGCATCTGTGGCCCGGTGGAAAGTTAAGGGTTGCCGATCGCTTATCGGTCAGTAACGCCGGACAATTTGCCGATCGCTGCAGTGGCGGGCGATCGCGCGGGTATGGCGGCGGCGCGGCGATCGCACCAGTCTAATATCCGATTCCACGCCCACCACCGATCCGGATCCCCGGTTTGCTGTTGGGTGGCTGTGCTGCTGAAATACCCCACATGCCCGCCATACTCGGTTAACCATAATTCCACCGCTGGATTGTCCGCACAAGCGGCTTCTAAGTCGGAAATGACGCCAGGGTGAAACATCGGATCGTCCGCCGCATATAAAATCAGGGTGGATTTGTCTAACTGTGATAAAAAAGGCAGGGGACTACTGGCATCGTAGTAGGCTTCTACGGTAGGAAAACCTAAGCGATCGATGACCAATTCTTTGTCAAAGCCCCAAATACTGTTCGCTCTGGCGATCGCCCCTGGGTCGATCGCCTCCGGGTGAATTTCATGCACTCGCCAAGCTAATTTTTTCAATTCCTTGGCGATCGCTTTCTCCAAATACTTCCCAAATGGCTGTTTCACTAAATAAGACAGCGATCGGTTAGAATCCAAATTCGGACAAATCACCGCCCCGCCTGCGAGTTCTGATTCCTCTAACTCTAAGTCTGACCCCCACCGGTTGACGGTCCCGGCGGCTTTCACTCCCCACAGGGCCAGTTGTCCCCCCAGGGAATATCCGGTAAACCAAAACGGTGCGGGACATCCCATTGTTTTGGCTTTCGCCGCAATCCGCACGAAATCTTCCCCTTCGTATAACCCATCGGAAGTTAACGTGGGAGACAATTCCCCGGTTTTGCCATGTGCGCGCCAGTCAAACAGCACTACTGCATACCCCCGGGCAAAGGCTTTGCGTCCCATGATTCGCAAAAACCATTGTTGCGTCAGTTCCCCGGTAATTCCGTAAGTCGCTACAATGGTGCCGCGCGGATTCTCCGGAATGGCCACCCAGCCATAAATCGGCACGCCTCCCGCACCGGTAAAGATGGTTTCCTGGTAAGGCGGTTCGGGATGGGGAACGGTTTTTTCCCAGTTGCGGTTGGCAACTAGGGCGATGTAAAGGGTCATGGCGAGACCATTGTTCAACCCGATGGGGGGTCGGTACGTTGGATGAGACATGGATGATTGCATGAAGGGATTAAGCGTTACAAGACTGAAAAAGCGGGCGACTCGGTGAAACCGCCTCAATTGTTAAAAATTGTAACGGTTATTGAGTCTTTTTTTATTCCGCACCCCAGTCACCCAACCTCGGGGAGGTGACGCCCTCCAACCCATTGGTGGGAGTCTCGCAACATCAATTTGAGGCGTCACGCCCCTTTCCCGGTGGGAGAAGCACAAAATCCAGCATTTGTCAAGCTTTGGCTAGGGGTAACAGATAAATAATCTGAGATTATTGCCGAAATAGATAGGGGGGTATTTTTTGCGGCTTATTCTCCCAATTTTTGACAATATTGCTTGTAGCAGATGGTAGGGTGGGCAGAGCCACTTTTAGAGGTGCGGATGCTTTTGAGTTCTCGTGCCTGCCCATCCTACAAAATGCTCTAATTGGATGTGCAATTTATTGGGAATAACTTTAGATTTAAAGTAAAAAATTAAGTCAGTTGGTTGGCGTTTACAGGGCAGATTGTCAGTGAATTAAGGGTGAATTTGGCTTAAAATCATTCGCAGGCGATCGTAGTCATCTTTGAGGAGGATACTGAGGGCGCGTCCAGCTTGGACGAGCCAATCGCGATCGGCCATTCGTAACTGATAAACCTGACGAATTGCCGCACCGGTGAGGGCATCTACGGCTGCGCCGGGGACTTGGAGGAGGGTGCGGAGGAAGTCAAGCTGTTGGGTAAAGTGAATGATTTCTTCGGACTGACAGCGATAGACAGCTTGGTGAATTTGCGGAGGGCGAGGGGGGATATATTGATGGACGATGCCATTGGTTTGGCGATCGCCATTCATATTGTCTTGTGGGGGACAAAACCCGACGATCGCGGAGCGAAATTCAGTTTTGAGCATAGCAAAAATCTGAGGTTGTTGCTCGCGCAATCCCTGCATCGACAGGCCCAGCGCTCTAGCGCGGTGAACCGTATCAATTGGTGCCGTGGTGGCATGATAAACCACAGCATAAATCTGATTGCCCGACTCTTCATCCACCGACTTAACCCAACTGCCAAACGGGGGCATAACCGGGAAGCGCAAGTGTTGGGAATCGAGACATTGGGCTAAAAATTCAGTAGTTGCGGTTTCGATCACTTCCGCCAGGTGGTCGGGGTGACGGTCTTCGTGAGGGAATTGGGGAAGAGGGAGACGCATAATTCCAGAACGATTGACAATAGACATTGGCGATCGCGCGCCGTGGGGGATACAAGGCACGCGATCGCCCAATCAACTATTTTCCTTTTTGGCGACCTGCTTTAGCATCAACAGGTTCGAGTTCGGAGAGTCGGAACGTCACTAACTTGTCCCAATTGCCGCCTTCAAACAGGACAGCCGCTTTGCCATCGCTGAGACGTTGAACTTGACCTTGAAAGCCGTAATAAATATCAGAGATATTTGTAACGCGAACAGCAGAACCGGGAAGAATCATCGAAAATTAGGGGTTGGTAAGGGGGGCGAATGGAAACCCCTGTCATTTATGTATGGGGAGGAATTCGCCCCC
>NZ_JAJENT010000624.1:0-34125 GCF_035615515.1 Phormidium sp. CCY1219 | reverse complement strand
AGGAGCCGGATGAGGTGAAAGTCTCAAGTCCGGTTCTGAAGACGAGTAGTTCTGGTGACGGAATTGCTTAGTTTAACCTTACGCACTATAAACCGAGTGGCGCGGGTTTCCAGCTTAGATATCTCGACGAGAGACCGACGAGTTGCGATTCAAGCGTTCGGGCAGTTTTTCAGGGGCAACAATAGAATAGAGGTTTCAGCCCGTTCCCGCAAAAGGATCCGGACTAGGGTCAAGAAATCCGCTCGGCGATCGCAAGTCCGATGGTAAAGTCCAAATTTAACCCGAAAAATGGCGATTAAACCTAAACCCAGCTATCGACTCACCGAGAAGGGATTGCAAAAATTAAAAAAGAAGATTCCCGAAAGCTGCTTAAGAAAGGGCACTGATGGCAATCGTGAATTCGGGGACGCAAAGGATAAGCCTGCCAATCTGAAGGATTGGGTTAATATCAGCGAATTAAGTGTAGAGGTTGGGTTGAATCGGGATACGGTTTCTAAAATCCTCAAAAGAGAAGAAGGCGTCAATCTGACCACCCTAGATCGATGCTTTAGCAATCTGGGGATAGATTTAGAGGAAAAGCCTGGGGAAGATTATGAAGAAATACCACGAACTGTAATTTATGACTCAACCAACCGAAATCAATCGAAAAACGGAGCATTTATTCAAATCGATCGCTGGAACAATATAGAAGTCAAAGAAGTTCGCAGTATAAAAGGCAAGCGAAAAAAATGGTGTTTGACGCTTGAGGGTGATTTAGATGAATTGAATACAGACACATTAGAAAAGCTCGAGCAATTCGTGCAAGAATTATCGGAAGACGACACGCAAAAAATGATTAAAATAACCAAAGGTTCTATCGTTATTGAATTTGCAGGTTCTCAAGCAGGATTCGAGCGCATGCAAGCTTTATTCGAGTCGGGACAACTGACGGAAATAGGGGGATTTGCGGTGCAGGAGGTGAGCGCGGTGTCGGAGGAGGAAAGGGAACCGACGCGCTTGAGCGAATGGTTGGAGGGGATTTTTGCCCCGGTGTGGGAGTCGGTGGACGAGTTGTTGAGGACTTCGGAAGCGAATCTGGCGTTTCGCAGTGTCGATCGCGCGGTGGTGAGGCGGAAAACGATCGCCCTCGGGGAAGATGCAGAGACTGTAGAACTGGCGATCGCCATTTCGCCTCTGGAGTCGGGGGAAGTCACCCTGGTGATACAGATATTGCCCAGTCCAGGATGTACCCAGCTTCCAGAAGGGTTAGAGGTACGCTTGCTCGACGAAAGCGATCGCGAAATTCCCGGCGCTAAAGCATCGTCAGCCAAAGAAAATATCCAATTTGAGATAACCGCTGAGTTAGGCGATCGCTTTAGCATTATAATAGAACAAAATTCCCGCCGAGTCGTGGAACCCTTTATCGTTTGACAGCGATTTGCGCTAACCGAGCGTTTTCCTGCAAATCATTGCCACAGAAGCTCTCTTCCCTGTTTGCCCTATGCCGAAAAAACGCGCCGATCTGACTATACATGGCACCCTTGCAGAGGGGCTGCAAATCGTCTGCCAAATTAAACACGAAAATCAAAACCGAGTGCTGGAGGATTTCAGCGTTACCCTCCCTTCCAACCCGCAGCTTAAAGAAGCTTACCAGAAGTGGCGCGACACCTATCTAGGTCTCGGAGTAGCCACCCGAGCGCTAAAAGTTCATAACGTTAAAATCGACCGAACTCCCGAAGAGCTTAACCAAGAATGCAGCCAGCTTTCCACAACCTTTCGCGAAACCTTCAAACAATGGCTGGCATCCCCTTCATGCTCGCTCCTGGAAAAAAATTGTTTGAAGCACTTGTATTACCGAGAAGACTCGGATGGGGATGATGAAGTCAGTATCATCATTAAAACGGAAAGCCTGGAATTACAAAAACTTCCCTGGCATTTGTGGGAGTTAATTGACGAGAACCCCTACGCGGAAGTGGTGTTAAGTTCCCATCACTCCAGTGGGGTGAAGGTCAACTCCGTCTCTACCTACAAAGATAGAGTCAGACTGTTAGCTATCTTGGGCAATAGTGAAGGAATCGATGTGAATGCGGATCGAGAAGCCCTCGAATCCATTCCCTGGCTCGAACCGATATTTCTGGAACAGCCCAATCTGGAAGAAATCTCGACAAAATTGTGGGAAGAGCATTGGGACATTTTATTTTTTGCAGGTCACAGTGAAACCGTGGGCGATAGCATCGGTCGGATATACATTAACGACTCGGAGTTTTTAACCCTCGACCAGGTAAAATATGGTTTAAAAGCAGCGATCGCCCGGGGATTGCAAATTGCGATTTTCAACTCTTGCGATGGAATTGGTTTAGCGCGACAACTGGAAGAAGTCAACCTTCCCCAAACCGTGGTGATGCGAGAACCGGTGCGCGATCGCATCGCCCAAGAATTCCTCAAAACATTTCTCAACTCCTTTAGCAACAACAACTCTTTTTATCTGGCGGTGCGACAAGCGCGGGAACGATTGCAAGGCTTGGAATCGGAATTTCCCAATGCTTCTTGGTTGCCAATTATCTTTCAAAATTCCGCCACGGAACCGATGAGTTGGGAAGAATTGCGCGGACTTCCGGGAGGAATCGATTGGCGCGCGATTTGCGAAGGAGCGATCGCGCCATTATCGACCCCTTCTTCTTCCCCGCCAAACCCCAAAAACCCCGCTTCACTGGATAGTAATCTTTGCGTCCCTTTAACCTTAATCGATACCCGTTACGGTGCTTTGGCGGAAACCTCCCTTTCCCCAGAATCTACAGAACAGATAGAAGATGCAGAGGAAGTGCTTCCCCCGCATCACTTCTGTAGTAACGATGAATTTTTCCAACGGACATTAGGGAGCAACAATCAACTTCCCCAAGCTCACCACCGGATTGCGATCGTGGGGGAAACCGGCAGCGGAAAGCAGATGCTATTGCAAAAAATGGCAGAGTGGATTGTGCAACACCAACCCCACGCCTGTCCTATTTGGATTCCTTTAGCAGAGTTAAACGATCGCGATTGGGATACCCTGGAAGAATACTTAGAACACAAGTGGCTCCCAGAGGTTTTAGGTGGAGCAGAAAATGTCACCGAACAGACCTTACCAGCCTTACGCAAACTGTTTGAAAGCGAAAGAGTTTGGCTATTGCTCGAAGGTCTTGACGAAATGCCAATTCTCAACAGCAAAGAATCCCCCTTCGAGGTCATTGCCAATCAACTCACGTCCTGGATCGCACCCGCCCGGGTGGTGCTGACCTGTCGCGCCAATCTGTGGGAACAAGAACCCACCAATGTTGTAGAAGACTTCGAGATTTATCGGATTGCCGGCTTTACCTACCCGCAACAAGTTCAGCAATTTATCGACCAGTGGTTTGCTGCCGATCGACCTTCTGCAGAGCGAGAAAACCTGGCCGATAGTCTGAAAGCCGAACTGGAAACCCCAGGCAAAGAACGGTTGCGAGAAGTTATCAAAAACCCGATTTGTTTGCGGGTGTTATGTCAGACTTGGCAAATTGAAAAGGGAAGTTTGCCCGAAACCAAAGCTGCTTTATACGAACAGTTTATCGAGGCGATTTACCAGTTCAACCAAGTGGGAGTGTCCGAGCAGACAGCCGGGGAACGACAACAGTTAAATGATGGCTTGGGCAATTTAGCCTTAGAAGTCATGCATCCGGAAAAATCTCAGTTTAAATTGCGACAAACTGAGGCATATAAACAGCTTGAAAAACCCGATCGCCAACTATTTCAGCAAGCCATTGATATCGGCTTGCTAAGTTTTGTCCGGAAACCGGACGAAGACCCAAACGAGTGGTTGTACGAGTTTTGGCATCCGATTTTACAGGAATATTTTGCCGCCCACCAGGTAGAAGATTGGCGATTTTTTCTCGATCCGGAGCGGGGGGTATATCGCATCTTCGACCCCCACTGGAAAGAGGTGATTTTGCTGTGGTTCGGACGAAAGGATATTCCAGGCGATCGCAAAGAAGAATTTCTCGATGCTTTGCAGAAGTTTGACCCCTACATCGAAGCGGAATTTTATACCTATCGGGCGTATTTTTTAGCAGCGGCGGGAATTGCCGAGTTTCCGCAGTCTCAAGCTGCTGATGAGATCGTCGCACAAGTCATCACCTGGGCCTTGGGTGAGGAAGTGGAAGACGGAAGCCGCCAGAAATTTCCCCCCGCCCTGGAACGCAGTGCGCGATCGGCACTGCAAGAAAGCGATCGCCCGCAGGTTATCCACCAACTGACTGAAGCATTACAGGCTACTTCCGATACCAGTACCTGCACTCGCATCGCGTTCGCCCTCGCACAGCTCGATCCAGGCAACCGGGAGGCGATCGCTGAGCTGGAACAATTGCTCGATTCCACGAAAGACCCCAATCTCCGCCTCGAAATTGCGGCGAGTGGGGCGGAAATCGAGCCGGGTCATTCAAAGGCGATCGCCGCCCTGGAGGAACTGTTAAACGCTAGCCCCACGCCGCGCTTTACCCAAAAAGTGGCCGATTGCCTCGGAGAATATGCGGCGGACAAAACCAGGGCGATCGAGGCGCTCAACCACCTGTTGTCCCGCACCGACGATCGCAAACTTCTCAAACAGGCGGCCCAGAGTTTAGGGCGACTGGCTCCCAACTCTCCCAAAGCTTGGGAAAAGTTGCTCGAAGTGTTGGAAAACAGCAAAGATGAACAATTGTTGCGGCTGGTGGCATATAGCCTGGGGGACCGGGGGTTAAGTCACCCCAGAGCGATCGCCGCCTTAGAGAATCGCCTCGACCCCCAGTTTAATCGCTCCATTCGCCAGATTGCTGCTTTTAACCTGGGAAAAATCGCCCCGGGCCACCCGAGAGCCACAACCGTTCTCGAAGAACTTCTACACTCAACTTCCGAGGAAAAATTCCGCTGTATCGTCGCTCATAACTTAGGGCAATTAATTCCTAAGCACCAGGGCGCGATTCACACCCTCCGTTCCATTTTGGAGCGCTGTGCTGACAATAAACTGCGCCGATTGGCGGCTTATAGTCTGGCACAAATTAACCCGGGCGATGCCGACGCATTCGATACCTTGGTCGAACTCATCCGCAATACGCAAGATGAGGAAACTCGCTGTTTGGCGCTTAAAAGCCTGAAAGCCATTTTAAAGGGTAAGTATTTTTTCAAAACCATTACTGCGTTAAAAGATGACTGGTCGATTCAGGGAAAAAATCTCGATTCGCCTTTAGGTCGTCTTTACTACGATTTGTTTTGGTTATGTGCCGATCGCCTCAATTATGTGGATTTCCATCGGGCAATTTGCGGGGACAACCCGCCAACTTCTGTCCAGAAGTCTGGCAAAAATTGTTTGGCCAATCTCCGTGGGAGTGAGAATACGTATCCCCTGGCGGTTAATCTCCTCTCTCTGGAAGGGGAAACGGATTCCGCCGCGATCGCGCAAGTCCTGTGCAACAAAATTTATGCCAAGGCGTTGCCCAGTTTTCCAATCCCGGCTGCTCGTAATTTTGCTGAGTTGGAGCGGTGGCTGTTGACAGCCAAACAAGAGTTGGAAACGCAGAATTTGGCCTTAATTTTGCACGAGTGCGACCCTTATCCGGAATTGCTCAACTACTGTCGTCGAATTGCGGCTTCCAATGACGTGGGTTTGCATTTGGCTTGGATTACGGATCGACCGTTAGAAAAGCCGATTTGTGGTTTTTCGCCCCAAGATGGCAATCTCGAGGCTGCTTTGCAACAGTGGTTGTCACAATTGGGTTAATCGGATAAAATCCGGCGGGCAAAAGCAATGGCGATCGCGCCTGGGTCGGCAATGGGGGGCATAAAAAGCACTATTGTTTCGCTCCCTCTTCCTGGGGAGGATACATTGTATCGCCTTTTGTATATATTTTCGCCCTGGCTCCCAGGTCGCGCCCTACCCTTGCCAACGCTGACGGTGGTGGATCCAGAGGGGATATTGGAAGCACCCTTGCTCGATCGCGTCCCAGATTTTTCCCCTCCTTGGCTGAATATTAAAAATTGTTACATTGGCTTGACAAATTGCTCCCCGCGTTTATTCTCCCTGCACAAATAAACTCGAAGGAAACTGATTTGCGTAAACTTCGCAATTTATCACCACCCTCAACTGATTTTGTATCGGGAAAAACCCTAGTTTTTTACTTGAATTAAAAGATAAACCCCTGGGTTTTGGTTGCCAACTTGACTTGTGGCTTAGCTACACTGGAGAAACAGCGGAAAATCAGTCAAATCATTAAATTTTAGGAAACTGCCAATGTTGAGAAATAAAAATCGAGGCATGGGGCGAGTGAGGGGGATGGCGATCGCGCTGAGTTTGAGCGCGGTAGTGTTAGCGCTGGAAACGAAACCCTTGCACGCGCAGATAGGCGATCGCGACGATCGTGGCCCAGAGCATCACGTGTGGGTGTCCCAGGATGCGGAAATGTTGCAAGCGGCGGAGCAAAATTACTACCAGGCAACCAAACTACAGGAGGAGGGGGATTTACCTGGAGCGATCGCCGCCTATCGAGAAGCGATTCGCCTCTATCCCGATTTTGCCGAAGCCCAAATCAATTTAGGGGTAGCATTAGCGCGTTTAGGAGAAATAGAAGAGGCGATCGCGGCCTATCGAGAAGCACTTCGCATCAATCCCGAACTGCCTACCGCTCACTATAACTTAGGGTATGCCCTAGCGCAACAACAGCAACTAGAAGAGGCGATCGCTGCCTACGAAACCGCCATTCGCTTCCAGCCGAACTATCCACCCGCTTACTATAACATGGGCAATGCCTTGGTCAATCTTCGCCAATTAGATCGCGCCATCACTGCCTATCGCAACGCCATTCGCCTGCAACCGGACTTTGCCGAAGCACATGGCAATCTCGGCATTATTTTATATCAGCAAGGCCAACCAGAAGAAGCTGTAAATGTCCTGCAAACCGCTCGAGAATTATTTGCCAGACAGGAAAACCCAGAAGCCGTCAGTCGCATTGAAGGGGTGTTAATTCGACTTAAAACGATGAGAAACTAAGGAGATGTTTACCTTAATTTTCTTTATTTTCGTTTCCATTTTTTATTGGAAACGAAAAAAAGAATTAATCGGTTTAAAATGATTTGATGCTAAGCAAGTGTAAAAATTATGCAAGCACATTGATTGGGGAGAAAGGCGGCTTCTCGGAGAAGGCGTTCCCAGCTTTGCTGGGAACGAGTTAAATATCTTGCCAGTAATTTTATGCCAAGTTTAAAAAATATATCGCCTCCTCAATCACCGACCAATTTTGTGCAAAAAATATTCGGCTTCTTGTTCCACCATATCTGGGACGAAGCCTTCATTTTCCGGGACTAAGGGAGTTAAAAGAAAAGCGGTAAACAAGAACAGCAGGCCCATTCCCGCCGTGAGAACGGTCAAACTCAATGCCGTGAGAACGATGAGATTGCTTGCGGTAGAGAGGGGATGTTTGCCACGTTCTGCGCGCAGACGTTCTCGCGATCGCCGTTCCGGTCCGCTGAGCAAAACCACATAAAACCCCCGTTTAAAAAAAGGAATGGTGAGGCGAATATCCACCGGATGCTTTTTCCAGGAACGCGGGCCAAATTCCCGTTTCACCATCTCCATTTGAGTGGGAGTAAAAGTGGATGCAGTTTCCGGAGGAATGCGGGAGGCAAATTCATCCAAAAACGGGTCAGAATGGGATTCGCGTTGCATGTTCAAACCTCTTTTGAGCCGATGCAGAGAAAGCCACGAGTGGGTCTTTCTCCTATTGTGGGTCGATTGACCGGCCCATGTCATCAGCACAATTCCCGGTTTTTGCGGGGGAGGGGATGCGTGGAATTACCGAAACTTTGGCGATTCCAGAGTCAGAAAGAACGTTCTGGGAATGAGTTAGCATTTAATTTGCATAATTTTGCCACAAACTCGTTCCCTGGCTGAGGCTGAGCGGGGAAACGAGTTTGTGTAAATATGCAATTTAAACGTCTAACAATCCAAACACTTAATAGCGAATGCGCGGGTCGATGTAGGCATTGAGGATATCGATGAGGATGCTTGCCAAGACCACGATCGCGGCAAAAAACACCACAATTCCCTGCACCGTAGGATAATCGCGCAAAGAAATTGCCTCATACAAACGATTAGCCAATCCGGGCCAAGAAAAGGTCACTTCGGTTAAAATCGCCCCCCCGAGTAATGCCGCGAGAGTCAATCCCATCACCGTAATCACCGGAATCATCGCATTTTTCAGGGCGTGGGCCATGACGATTTTGCGCTCTTGAATGCCTCGGGCGCGCGCCGCTTCCACATAATCCGCTTGTAGGGTTTGCTTTAAATTCACCCGGACGATGCGCTCGAAAATGCCGCTAATCAGAATGCCCAGAGTAATCGATGGGAGGGCCAAATAATAGATCGCGGTGAAAAACTGACCGAAATTGAGACTTAACAGACTATCCACCGTGTAAAGACCGGTGGGACCTTGGGGGGGAGTTGCGGCGATCGGGAAGCGAGTTCCGAGGGGAAACCACCCGAGTTGCACGGCAAAAATCAACTGCATCAGCATTCCCACCCAAAACGCCGGCAAAGAATAGGTGATAATTCCGAACATGCGTCCCCCCACATCCCAAGGGGTGTTGGGATGAGACGCGGACATGATGCCCACACCGATGCCCACCAGCAGGGCCACCGTCATGCTACAGACGGCGATTTCTAAAGTAGCGGGGAAATATTGCTGAATAATTTCCCACACGGTTTGTCCGCGCGTGGTGAGGGAGGTGCCCAAGTCGAATTGCAACAAACTTCCCATGTAGCGGAGATACTGCACCCACAAGGGCGCACCTAAGCCAAGCTGCTGTCGGATTTTTTCTTTTTCCAGTTCTGGGGCTTTCGGACCTAAAATGGCATCCACGGGGTCCCCGGGAGTGGCGCGCAGCAGCAAAAATACCAAGCTGGCGATCGTCCACAGCATCAAGGGGGCGAGCAACAGGCGCAGCAGAATATAGGATTGTAGTGCTTTGGAACGAGACATGTTTGGTGTTTGAAGTTTGAGGTTTAGGGGGGGGAGGCGGTGGAAGACGCGATAAATCGCATCTCTACAGGTTGTGTGTTCCCCCCAGGGGGGAACGAGTTAGCGCAAGATTTTAGCATCTCTGCGGAATCGTTCACCCAGATTATTTGCGAATCGTCCAAAAGGGGACTCTTTGGGTGGGTTCGATGAGGACACCTTCGATTCCCGGTTGGGCGAAGATGTATTCTTTTCCTTGCCAGAGGGGGATAAATGGCACATCTTGACCGAGGATTTCTTGAATTTCGCGGAAGATTTGCTGACGTTGTTCGGGGTTTTGTTCTTGGCGCTGTTGGTCGATGAGTTGATTGACGCGATCGCTATAATAAAACGACCCCCACAGTTTGGTTTCTCCTTCTTCGCAGCCGCTTTCTGGAGACCCTTTGGTGCAGTCGAGAAACGGTTGAATGTAGTTATCCGGATCCAAAAAGTCGGGGGTCCAATCCAGGATAAACATCGGATAGATGCCTTTGTCCAAATTATTATAAGCCGTGGCCGCTTCCACGCTTTGCAATTGAATCTTCACCAGGTTTTCTAATTCCCGTTCGGTATAGGCTTTAATTGTCAAGGCTGCATCGGCATTGGTTTTGAGATTGGAGCGATACCACAGTTCTAGGGTGAGCGGATTGGTTGCGGAGTATCCGGCTTCGGCGAGGGCGGATCGAGCGCGATCGATATTGCCATCGCCGTATTTTTGTTCAAAAATTGGCTGATAGTATTTGTCTAATGTTGCGGGAATCAAACTATAAAGCGGTTCGATTTGCCCTTGAAAGACGCGCTCTTGCAGGAGTGGGCGGTTCACGATCGCCGCGATCGCCTGTCGCACTTCTGGCTTTTGTAATGCCTCGTCTTTCATATTTAAAGTCAGGACGTAAATCCCATTACTGCGACTGGAAATCACCCCCCATCCTTGGGATGCGGCTTGTTTTTCCAAACTGGCAATTTGATTGAGGTCCAAAGAGCCATAGGTTAAATCTACAGCTCCTTTGCGGAAGGAATTATAAACGTTTGCCGGACTAGAAAAGCGCTGGATATCGATGCCGGGATTAGCGGGTTTTTCGCCCCAATAATCGTCAAATCGCTCTAATTTTATCGAATCGGTGCCATAGCTGGCGAGTTTGTACGGTCCGGTTCCCACAAAGCTATCGGGTTTAAATTTACCGTCGCCGATTTCATAAGCTTGGGGCGAAACGGCGGCTAAACCGGGAAAGGTTAATAAATCGGTAAATGCCGCAAAGGGTTGTTTCAGGGTGAGGGTTAATTCATACTCGTCAGTGGCTTCGATAGATGCGACGATATTGGATAATAATGAGGAGGGAGAACCGCCATTTTGCATAAAGCGGTTGAGGGAAAATTCCATTGTTTGGGCATTGAAAGGGGTGCCATCATGGTAGAGAACCCCTTGGCGGAGGGGAATGGTGTAGGTTACGCCATTGTTGCTAATGGTGGGGAGGGCGGTGGCGAGTTGGGGTTTGAGGGTGGTGGTGCCGGTTTCGTAGGTGTAGAGGCGATCGCCGAGGTTGTAAAGCAACATCCCCGAGGCATTTTCATAGGCATCTGCGGGGTCGATGGTGCGAATTTTTGCCGTGGTCCCGATCGCGATTCGACTGGGATCCGCATTGGGATTTGTCGCACTGCGATCGCCACAGCTAATCGCCAGAAAACAACACAGTGAAAACAATCCGACAAATTCTAGCAGTTTGCGCCACTGGCGAGTGCCCACCACGGCTTCGATTGTATCGGTGAAACTGGGATATTTTGCCCACTTTACAGGTTGCTTGTCCAATTTTTCCCCCAAGGAATGGTTGTGCCTGAATTCTAGATTTTACCGTAATTGCGAAAGGTCTTTGTTCAGTTTGGATCGATTTTCAGCCAACTTTTCTGATTCACCGGATAATTTAGGTCGGTACCCTTGGCGCAAGCGGTGTGGTTGGCAATGCAGGCCCTACGGATTTTGTAAATACGGCAATGCCATACAGCTTCCCACGAACGGAGGATATCAATTTTGCAGATAATTCATCAACCAATAGGTGAGCATTTCTCCTTTTCCTTTGACGGGAATAATGCCGCGTTTTTCTAGGGTAAATGTATTTTTTAACTGTTCGTAAGTGGGGGCGGTGACTTGAATTTTTCCCGGGATTCCACTCGATTCCATGCGCGAGGCAATATTCACCGTATCTCCCCATAAATCATAGATAAATTTGCTCATCCCAATCACCCCGGCGATGACTGGACCGGTATGAATGCCGAGTCGCAATTGAAAGTTTTCCGAGTGGTGATGGTTGAATGTAGTTAAGACGGATTGCATTTCCAATGCCATCTGCGCGATCGCAATTGCCGCATCGTCCCGAGGAAAAGGCAAGCCTCCCACCACCATATACGCATCGCCGATAGTTTTAATTTTTTCCAGCCCATGTTGTTGGGCGAGTTTATCGAAATTGGAAAAAATTTGATTGAGCAATTGCACTAATTTTTCCGGCGGTTGTTCGGAGCAAAATTGGGTAAAGCCGACTAAATCGGCAAATAAAACGCTAACATTGTCAAAGCGATCGGCAATCGGATTTTCTCCATCTTGCAGGCGGTTGGCAATCGGTTGGGGTAAAATATTCAGCAGCAGTTTTTCGGTCTGAGCTTGTTGAAACTTCACTGCTTCTTGAGCGAATTTTCGTTCGGTGATATCGGAGACGATGCCTTCATAGTACAGAATTTTGCCGCTGGAATCGCGCACGGCACGGGCGGTTTCGGAAATCCAAATAATGCTACCATCTTGCCGATATACCATTGACTCAAATCCCGTCACAGAATTGTTGGAATTGATTTGTTCGATAAATTCCTGGCGGCGGTTGGGGTTAACGTACAGTTGCGAGTTAATGTTTTGAATGTGGTGGATTAATGCGTCGGGGTCGGGATAGCCATAGATTTTTGCCAGGGCGGGATTGACGCTGAGATAGCGCCCGTCGGCGGTGGATTGAAAGATGCCATCGATCGCATTTTCCACGATACTGTGATATCGTTCTTCGGCGATGCGTCGCGCTTCTTCGGCGCGGAAGCGATCGCTGATATCCCGCGCCACGATAATCACTGCATCCTCGCGTACCGGAGAAATTGCCGCTGCAAACCAGAAGATTTCTTCCGCCATTTCTAGGCAATAATCTAAATTAATCGTTTCTCGGCTTTCCAGCACTTTTTGAATCACGTTCCGCCAGCTTTCGGCGGTATCTGGATTAAAAAACTGTTCGATGGTTTGCCCGACTAAATCTATCTCGCCATCATATAACCGCACCCAATTGGTGGGTAAAATATCCAGATTGCCAATTTCTCCCCCTTGAAACTCCACCACAGCGACGATATCCGTCATTGCTTCAAAGACGGCGCGCATTTTTTCTTCTGCAGAAAGCAACCGACCTTCGAGCAGTTTGCGATCGTTAATTTCGGCTTGCATTTGGGCATTTTGCTCCCTGAGCAGTTCGCTTTGCTGCTGCAATTGTTGTTGCAATTGGCGTTGCTTGAGTTGATTGGCAACCCGCGCGAGTACCTCTTCCTTTTGAAAGGGTTTGGTAATGTAGTCTGCCCCGCCAACTTGAAAGGCTTTAGCTTTATCCGCTCCATCACTGAGGGCACTGAGAAAAATGATGGGAATATCGCGGGTTTGTGGGTCGGATTTTAAGGTTTCGCAGACCTGATACCCATCGATTTCTGGCATCATAATATCGAGCAAAATTAAATCCGGCGGACTGGCTTGAACCGCTTTGATTGCGAATTCTCCGTGGGTGACGGGGCGGACTTGATAGCCATGTCGCTTTAAAATATGGCTTAACAAACGCAGGTTGGTCGCTACATCGTCTACGACCAATATATCGCCCAGGAAGTTGGTAGTTTCTGCCGGATTCATTTGCTGTAGATGATGCAGCGGTTGTCAGGGGAAACGGAAAGGGAAAAAGGTTTGAAGGTTAGTCAGTGGAGTGAATTTGCCAGAGGGGAAAGGGTTGAGCGGGTTCTAGGGTAACGCCGGCGATATTTTTTTGAGCAAAGGCATACTCTTTGTTTTGAAAGAGGGGAATATAGGGAACGTCTTCGGCGACTTTGGCTTGGATTTCGCGAAAAATGGCTTGGCGGCGTTGGGGGTCGAGTTCTTGTCGCTGGCGATCGACGAGTTGGTTAGCGCGATCGCTGTAATAAAATGACCCTTGGGACTGACTCCCTCCCGATTCGCATCCGGTTTCGGGGGACCGTTTGGCACAACTCAAAAAGGGGTGAATGTAATTATCCGGGTCGAAAAAATCTGGGAACCAACTAAATAAAAAAGTGGGATAAACGCCTTTATCTAAATTTGCCGTGGCGGTGGTGAATTCTACGCTTTTCGGTTCGAGTTGAAGGATGCCCTCGAGTTCGCGATCGGCGATCGCGGATAACGCTGTCGCCACTGCAGTTCTAACCGGGGAACTCGTCGGATACCATACCTCTAATTTCAGGGGATTGGTCTGCGAATATCCCGCCTTTGCCAACAATTCTTTTGCCCGAGGAATATCCCCTTCGCCATAGCGCTGCTCAAACACTGGTTCGGATGCAGCAAAGGTGCTGGGAATCAAACTGTACAGGGGTTCGGCTTGCCCTTCGCTAATGCGCTGAATGAGTAGATTGCGGTCCATCATCGCCGCGAGAGCTTGGCGAATTTCCACCGTATCCAAGGGGGGAAATTGGGTATTGAGTACCCAATAGGTGACGGAATTGCCGCTTTGGGAAATCACCTGCATGGCTTTTTCCGCTTTCATTCGTTCTAGGGAGCGAATTTGCTGTGGATCGAGGGTTTCATAAGCTACATCCACCGCACCGGTGACGAATGCATTGTACAAATTTGCCGGATTATTGGGATAGCGTTGAATGTCGATGCCCTGATTGGCTGGTTTGTCGCCCCAGTAATTTTCAAAGGGGTCTAATTTGAGAGAATCGGTGCCGTAGTTGGCGAGTCGATACGGTCCTGTGCCGACGAAGGTATCGGGTTGGAATTTGCCGGGGCCGATTTCATAGGCTTGAGGAGATATAGCACAGAATCCGGTAAATGTCAAGAGGGAGGGAAAGGCGGCGAAGGGTTTTTTCAGGGTTAGGGTTAATTCGTACTCGTCGGTGGCGGCGATGGATTCGACGAGATCCCGGAGCAAAAATGAGGGTTGCCCGCCGTTTTCGATGAAGCGGCGCAGGGAAAATTCCATTGCGGCGGCGTTGAAGGGGGTGCCGTCATGGAAGGTGACGTTTTGGCGCAGGGGAATGGTGTAGGTTAAGCCGTCGTCGCTGATGGTGGGGAGTGCGGTGGCGAGGCGGGGAATGAGTTCGGTGGTGCCGAGTTTGTAGCTGTAGAGGGGATCGCCGAGGTTGTTGAGCAAGTAGCCGGCGGTGAGGTCGTAGGCATCGGCGGGATCTAGGGTTCGCAGTTTGGCGGTGGTGCCCATGCTGATGCGATCGCTCCGGTTGGCGGTGGAGGGGACTTCGGTGCGGGGGGATGGGGTGCAACTGAGGATGAGAACCCAGCACAGACAGAATAACCCCAAATATTTCAGCAGCGATCGCCACAGTCTGTGAGCCTGTAATAGCCGATCGAAGGCATTCATAGAGAGTTTTTTTTATATTTTCTCTGCCCGGATTCCAGATAAATCTGCAATCCCTAAACTCTCATTTTAGCAAGCTTTCCCCCTACCTGACGCCTCCGCGTTTCCATGCCACTGTATTATCGAATAAGTGCAGGAAAAACCAACGATTCTCGCCGGAAAATTATCCCCGCGTGACTAATTTATCGAGGAATTTTTCCGGTTCAGTCCAGTATGTCACATCGGAGAGTTCGCCAATCAGTTTAAAATCTTCCGGCCCCCAAACCTCTCCGGTATCGTCAAACAGAGAAATAAACCGCATCGAGTTGGGTTCTTGCTTCATTTGGGTCAAATCGTACCATCCGGCAACCACGCTTTTGACTTTACCCACCGCAGCGCCTGCAGTCCCGACGCTTAACACGGAAACTAAGGCATTGCATCCTTCATTTAAGGTGTGAAAATCGATTTTCCAATCTCTTCCCGATCGCCCGGGAAATTTGGCATTGCGATTGAAGGGAATACCTTCTCGTTCAAGCAGTTCTGCCACTTGTTCGAGAATGCTGACAAAACCGCTGCCTTTCGGGGGGGTCCACAACCCGGCGATTCGCACCGAAGCTTGGGCGAGTTGGGTGATGGCGGAAGCGAGTTCCTCGGGATGTTCCAGCCGCACCCGCAAGATTCCCCCCACCAGTTCTACCCCACAGGTGAGGCAAATATCTTGCATCAGGGCGCGATATTTTTGCGAAATGCGCTTGGATGTCATTTGCATTCGCAACCAGCGCAAGGTTTCTCCTAAGTCGCTGATATATGACTCATCGTCGTATTCTTCGAGAAAAAAGTCGATAATCTCGCCATCGGGATACAGATAAGGGCTGCGAATGCGAATGTATTGCGCCACAGGCGAACAGGTAAATAGCTCGCCGATATGATTGGCAATCTGTTGCGATGGGGTGGGCATTACTCTTACTCCAACTCGGGGGGGACTTGCGGATCTTCAATGAATCCATCATGCACGATCTGAATGCTTTTGCAAAATTCTTCCCATACCCGCACCGGATCGGCGATCGAGGCGGTGATGTTTTCTGGCACGTAAGCGAGTTTGTCTCGCCAACCTTCGTCCCACCAGTGGCGATGGTAGGTCCCGACATATTCTCCGTCGGGGTTGCGATGCTCGGTCCCGATGTCAAGTCCGTAGACGCGCCCGCAGTTGCGGTGGATCAGCGAGTAGGAGAGGGTTTGCGCGAGGCTGTTATAGCTGCCTTTGATAATCAGGGGATAGTCGGCGTCGGAGTCTACTTTGACTCGGAATTCTAAGACTGGGGAGCTGTCTTCATCGGGACTCCAGGAGATGTCTTGGGTAATTCTCTTGTCCGGATCGGCGAGCATTTCTTCAAATTCGTCTTGCGTCATCATAGTTTTTTGCCAATGTTAAGAATCAGTTGGGTTGAAATGACCGTCGAGGGTTCATTTTAATCTTTGGCTGCAATGATTTGAGATTTTAATTAATCAAGTTTTGTAAATTTGCTGGGGTGATGAACGACCCGATCGCCCGATCGCGCGATCGCCCGGATTACGCCGCCGCGATCGCGCCTGTCGGTATCTCTCTCGGGCGCGCGCGCGTATTCCTCCCCCACTGCATGTGGCTCATCTGCGATCGCGATGTCTTCTGCTCAATTCCAGGTAAATCTGATGAAAATACCGCTATAACTTTTGGCTTTTCGCTCCAATGTTGCACCAGAAGCTCGCGATCGCTGTTTAATCTATATCTTAAGACTGATGTATGTGGCCACACTCTCGGATTAATATGGAATTGACTTCGGGAAACTCAGATGTCTGATTTTTTGACATTCTGCTGACTTCCCCGAACTCAGCAAATTTTAATCTAGGAGAACGTTAATATGCGCTCTATGAGCTTAAAACTTCGCAAATTTCGTCCGTTTCGGCTGTTGGTCGCCGCCTGCGTTTGCGCTTTATTGTTTTTCTCGAGCGTTTTGCCTGCCTATGCAGCGGTGAAAAGCCCAATGGAAGGTGAAGATAAACTGCTCAAAGTTGAAAAGGAATCTCAAGAAGTCGTCGGAAAAGACCCCGCTTCTATGAACGAACAAATCGAAAAAACCAATCCTGGATTGAATGTGGTTCAGGGTGACGCGGATAAGGAAAAAATGGTCAGCCCGGAAGAGACTGACGAAAGTTCTTTCTCCGAGCAAGTTAAGAAAACTTTCGATAATCTCACCGGAAGAGAATAATCCCTCTTTCTTTCCCCGTTAGCTTGTTAGTACAAAAAGCTGAAACCCCCACCATAGAATTGTTTTCGCCGCATGGCACCGCTTGATTGACAAGCGCGATCGCCTTTCCCGTAACTGTCATGGAGTTCTGCTCTTTCACTGTCAGTTGCGGGGGTTTTTTATGGGGGAAATTTTTAGCTGGGTTGGGCGATCGTATTCCCTTGGGTTCTGGATTTTCTCCCCTCAATTCCCTCGCAACTGGTTAAGTTCTTTTTCTCTCGTTTCCCCCTCCTCCCCAATCGCTTTTGCTTACCCAGCGCTTTACCTGCTTGAGTGTTGGGCCATTCACTTAACTTGCGCCTCCTGTTGGCTTCTATCCCGATTGCTTTGTCAGAACAATCAAACAGCCCAGCGCCAAACTGTCTTACTTTTTCTGGGTTGGGTTTTAATTGGCTTTCCCCATTTGTCAATTATTCTTGAATGAATTTACGCTCCTTCAACTCCTCATCTATCAAAAATCGTAATTTCTGGCTATAAATGACCTAATAAATAGGCAGTAAAACACCATTATTTTCAGATTTTGACTTTGGAAAAAATGGCTATTTTATGGTGATTTCTTATCGATTTTATAAAAAATAATTGGTGAAAATTAAAGCTTAGCCGAGAGGCGATCGCGGCTGATTAACAGCCCTTAAGCTATTGCCATGCAGGTCAAATCCTCTCAAACCCATTTGCTGGTGCTACATTTGCTGCCTTAAATATGGCTACATTTGCAACGACTGAAATTCCGGGATGGAATCCGATTGAAAGATTGAAAATCCGGCTATTACCCAGAAAGGGGATTTTTGCATTGTCCTTGCGGGGGGTGGCGTCGGTGTTCCTGGGGCGACGGGGTAATTTTTTGGGTGGGGGGGGGAAGGGATAAAAACTGTTCGCGCGCGGCGATCGCGAAAATGTTTGGTTGAGACTTGCCACGGCGAGATGGGTGGATGTATAATACCAGCCCGGTTTAAAAATTGCCAATTACAGATCGCCACTCAGGGAGCCAAAATGTAACGGAATGTTAAACTATGTTGCATTTTTGTCATATTTCGGCGGGTTTTCTGAAAAAAAGGAAAAAGAGCGTGGTAGGATGACATCTCGTAACCGTGACAGATAGGGAGAACATCTTTGGCACTACGGGTTGCAGTTGTTGGATCGGGTCCGGCAGGTTCATCTGCTGCCGAGACGCTTGCGAAGGCAGGTATTGAAACCTACCTCTTCGAGCGCAAGCTAGATAATGCGAAGCCCTGTGGCGGGGCGATTCCCTTGTGTATGGTGGGCGAGTTTGATTTACCCGCTCACATCATCGATCGGCGGGTGAGAAATATGAAAATGATCTCGCCGTCGAATGTGGAAGTCGATATCAAAATAGAAAAACAAGAAGAATATATTGGCATGTGCCGCCGGGAAATCCTGGATGGATTCCTGCGCGATCGCGCCGCCAAATTAGGAGCCAACCTGATTAACGGTACGGTTCATAAACTAGAGATTCCCTCGAACAACACCGATCCCTACACCCTCCACTATGCGGACCATTCAGACGGGACCGTAGCGGGCAAGCAAAAGACCCTGAAAGTGGACATGGTAATTGGGGCGGATGGAGCCAATTCCCGGGTTGCCAAAGCGATCGAAGCGGGGGACTACAACTACGCGATCGCCTTCCAGGAGCGAATTCGGCTTCCGGAAGACAAAATGGCCTACTACGAAGACTTGGCGGAAATGTACGTGGGCAACGACGTTTCCCCAGACTTCTACGCTTGGGTATTCCCCAAATACGATCACGTTGCCGTGGGCACTGGCACCATGAAAGTGAACCAAGCGTTAATCAAAAAACTGCAAGCCGGCATTCGTACCCGTGCTGCCAAACGCTTGGAAGGCGGTTCCATCATCAAAGTGGAAGCGCACCCAATTCCGGAACATCCGCGTCCTCGTCGCGTGCGGGGCCGGGTGGCGCTCGTCGGCGATGCTGCCGGCACCGTGACCAAATCTTCCGGCGAAGGGATTTACTTCGCCGCCAAGTCAGCTCGCATGTGCGCGGAAACCATCGTGGAATTTTCCAATGGCGGCACCCGCGTTCCCACCGAGGAAGAGCTAAAGCTTTACCTGAAGCGGTGGGATAAAAAATACGGCATGACTTACAAGGTGCTCGACATCCTGCAACGAGTATTTTACCGCAGTGATGCCTCCCGCGAAGCATTCGTGGAAATGTGCGCCGATATCGACGTGCAGCGTATGACGTTTGACAGCTATCTGTACAAAACCGTGGTCCCTGCCAATCCACTGGTGCAAATGAAAATCACCGCCAAAACCATTGGCAGTCTGCTGCGCGGTAATGCATTAGCTCCCTAGGGAGTTGACGGGGCAGTTTGCGCCCCAAAATTATAGCGCGAAAAAGTCAGCCTTCATCGGAGGGCTGACTTTTTTTGCGCCCACCCCTGTCAGTGAAAGGTGGCCCCTACACCGGAAAGATAAAAGAAATATAAAATCCAGTCAACCTATTGGCTCGTTGTCACCCTTAAATTTCCTCCTACCGAAAGATTGACAGAATAACCATTTTATGATTTTCGCGAAAAAATTCCCGGCGAATCAGGTTTTTGCAAGTTGAAGAGGGTTGGATTGCAGGGGAAAAAAGGGTTGTGGCGATTCGCTCTTCTCCGAAGAGAGCGCCTGCGAACGCGGCGGCAATTCATATACTTTGCATTATAAATCGATACAGTATTTTGCGGTATTGATTGATATGGGGGATTTTCAGAAAAAAAAGTTATAAATATATAAGCAATTTAGATGCAATCTGTCTTGGAGGAAAATGCCTAATTTTTCCTCTGAGTCGCAACAAGCCAATGTTTTTGCAACTGAAAAAGACGGAAGCCTGAAGCCAAGTCAGCCTTATGACAGATGCCCTTCTACAGAAGAGGAGATAAGAATGGGAGAGAAGCTCGGTGTATTGTTTGGATTGCTTACACGGAGTGGCGATCGCCTGTTTTAATTAAATCTGTACTATAGAAATATTCCGAAGTCCGTAAGCATTTTGAAATTGCCAAGCGATCGAGCGAGCGACGGTTAAACGCTCGGAATGTTACAAAGCTTAACCGGAATTGAGATCGCGCTCGACAGTGAAACCTGAAGAGGGTCAATCCCCACCCAGCTTGGAGAACCAGTGGTGTAGGGGCTGGTAGACCGGAGAGGTTTACACTACAATTATGACAAAAAAAGGAGAGTATCCAATTTGATAAAGGTAACAGATTGAGATGCACGAGACCATCAAACGGAATTAATTAATCGGAATACATCGAGGGCGGTGAATTTTCGATGGCGACGAAACCAGAGGGAAACTATGAAAGTAATCATGCTCGGACCGAGCTTAGAGGAAAAAGGAGGAATGGGTCAAGTTGAAAAACTGATCCTCGAGAGAATACCGACCGAATTTGAAATGCAACATATTACCACCTGGGATGGAGAACCGAGCCAAAGGTCGAAGCTACACATGCTGAAAGTTTTCGCGCGAGCGCTGTGGTGCTTCCTCGGGGAATTGTGGCGCGATCGCGTAGATGTGGTTCACATTCATCTCGCTGAAAGGGGTAGCATCGTCCGCAAATCGATTCTGGCGCTGATAGCATTTGCCTTTCACAAACCGGTGATTATCCACACACATGGCTGCGAATTTCATTTATTTTACCTGACATTGCCGAACCCGATAAAACGAGCGATCGCCTGGTTGTTGCAACGCAGCACCTATACCATTGTTTTGTCAGAGAGTTGGAAAGAATTTTACGTCACCCATTGCGGTTTGAAGCCCGAACAAACCGTAGTATTGCTCAATCCCGTTGCCATGCCCGAGCATCTTCTCGATCGCGGCGAGGGCGATCGGCAGATCGATTTCATTTTCTTGGGAAAAATCACCCCACGCAAAGGCATTTTCGAGATGCTGCAAGCCTTTGCCAAATTGCCGAGCGAACAGCGAGAAAAAGTCAACCTAATTTTAGCCGGCACTGGAGAAATCGAGCGTGCCAGGGAGTTAGCCCAAGAGCTAAACATCGAGTCCCAAGTTAGCTTTCCCGGGTGGATAAACGGAGAGCAACGCAACGAATTATTAGCCAAAGGGGATGTCTTTTTGCTTCCTTCTTACAACGAAGGACTACCGATGGCATTACTGGAAGGGATGAGTTGGGGACTTGCGCCCATCGTCACCCCAGTGGGCGGAATTCCCGAAGTAGTTGAGGATGGCGAGACAGGATTAGTAGTTAATCCCGGGGATATTGAGGGGTTAGCCCAAGCCATGCAAAAGACCATCGAAAACGAACCCCTCAGAAGCGCCTTAGGACGTGCCGCACGCTCCCGAGTGGCCTCGTTAGATATTCATTATTATATTGAAAAGCTCGTAGAGCTCTATTGCGGTGCAGTAAAAAGTGCCGATGAAGGATCCAAGCCAAAACGATTGGGTCTCAACCTGAGCGCTGACGAGAAGAGCGAGAAGATTTTGTCTGAAGGAGTGTTGCGGAGCAGGCGATGAGAATAAAATGGAAAAACAGTTAATAATCGGGAGTGAAATCTGATGGAACATCAAGATTATCCAGAAGATATCGACTTTCAGAAATACTGGTTAATTCTGAAACGACATTGGTTGCCGGCGACGATGGTGTGGGTATTGACCACCATCGGCGCTCTCGGGGTTGCTTTAGTGTCCGAAAAACAATATCAAGCCTATGGAAAACTAAAATTCAAAAAACAAAGTACCACCTCGGCATTAGTCACCGAAGCCGGGGAAAAAATCGGCACCTTAGAGCCATTAAACCTGCAAGATAGCCCGATCGACACCGAAGCCGAGGTGTTGCGATCGGTGCCCATCCTGATGCAAGCCATCGAGGAATTAGACCTGACCACCGAGGAAGGCGAACCGATTAGTTATGAAAGCTTTCGCGAAGGTCTCGGCGTCAAAGCCCTGCAGGGAACCGACGTTTTGCTGGTTTCCTATAAAAGCCCGGAACCGGAAGAAGCCGAGGCGGTGGTCAATCGCATCATGGACACCTACATCGATAACAACGTATTGGTCAACCGCGCCGAAGCCGCTGCCGCCCGGGCATTTATTAACGAGCAGCTTCCCAAAACCGAAAAAGAGTTACAAAAAGCAGAAGCCGCTTTGCGAACCTTTAAAGAACAATATAATATTGTCAAACTCGAAGAAGAAGCAAGCCTGTCGGTCATTAGAATTTCTGAATTAGAGAGCCAAATTGACCAAGTAAAGGCGCGGGTTGAACAACAGACAGCGCGGATTGAAGATTTGCAGAATAAAATTGGCAGACCGTCTGAGGAAGCGCTGCTGCAAAGTAACGTGAGTAGCTCGATTGAAGTGCAGCAACTGCGCGAAGAGCTGCAGGAAATCGAAAAGCGATTGGCGAGGGAACAAAGTCGATTTCGCGACGCCCATCCGATGGTGCTGAAATTAAAGCAACAAAAAGCGCAACTGAGCGCGGAATTAGAACAGCAAGTAAATGGGATTGTCAATCGCCAAAGGCAGCCCCTACAAGCTCGAGATTTGCAGGGGGGAGAGCTGCAAAACGTGCTGATCGAATCCTTAGTCAGTTACGAAGCAGAACGCAAAGGGGCGATCGAACAGCTTAGATCCCTGATTCGCTCGCGTAACGAACATCAACAACGCGCCCAAATCCTGCCCAGACTCAAACAAATGGAGCAGGATTTGGAAAGACAGGTGGATGCGGCAAAATCCACCTACGAGATTCTGTTGAAAAGGCTGCAAGAAGTTAGAATTGCCGAAAATCAAAATGTAGGAAACGCGCAGATTATCAGTCCAGCAATGGTATCTGAATATCCGGTTTCTACCAGTCGCAAAATGATTCTCGCATTGGGCATCGTATTGGGAGGGGTTTTCTACGTTGTGACGGCATTCTTGCTGGAATTAATCGATCCGTCCATCAAAACTAGCAAAGAATTGCGGAAAATCCTGAACTATACCTTGCTGGCGATGATTCCCAATACCCAGAGAAAGCGACGGTTTAGGAGAAGAAAAATCGAAGATAAACTGCCGCAAGTGGCGGTGATTAAAAACCCGACATCGATGATTGGCGAATCCTACCGGATGCTACAGGCAAACTTGAACTTTTTGAGTCCCGATCGCAAATTACAAGTCATTGTGGTTACCAGTTCCGTGACCAAAGAAGGAAAATCCACCGTGGCGGCCAATTTAGCCGCCGCAATGGCAGAACTGGGAAATCGGGTGTTGCTGATGGATGCGGACTTGCGCCATCCGATTCAACATCATATTTGGAATTTAACCAATGCCAAAGGACTCAGCGATGCGATCGTCGGTCAACTGCAACCGCACCAGGTGGCACGACCCGTCGCGCCAAATTTGGACGTATTGCCTTCCGGGGTGATTCCGCCGAATTCCTTGGCGTTGCTGAGTTCGAAGCGGATGAATTCCCTGGTGCAAGATTGCCGGGAAGCTTATGATTGTGTGATTCTCGATACGCCGCCGTTGCTGTTAGTTGCCGATGCGCTGACAGTGAGCAAAATGAGCGATGGAATTTTGCTCGTGGCGAGACCGGGGTTGATTGACAGTGCCAGTGCGAATGCAGCCAAACAGCGTTTGGATCAATCGGGGCAAACGGTGTTAGGAATTGCCATGAATGGCGTGGTGGGCGAAACCGAACCGGACAGTTACTTCCATTATGCAGAAATTTATTACAAAGAAAATTCCCACGAAAATATCGATGGGGGTCGCAAAAAAATGTCCGAGGAACGGAAAAAGTCGATTTCTCATTAATTGCGGCGCGATCGCCCTTTAGCCTATCCATTTTATCGAGTTCATATGAAAAAGCATCCCAACGCGGCGATCGCCCGCTCGAAACAGTATCTTTTGCACAAGGTACGAGCCATTTTAGGAAATGCATCAGGGGATAATTTGAAAGGGTTTCTCGCCAAAGCAGTGGCGGGGACCTTTGGATTTAGAGTGCTCAATGCGGGCTTAGGCTATGCCATTGGATTGCTGCTGGCCCGCTTGCTGGGCGCAGAAGGGTACGGGATTTATGCCTACGCGATCGCTTGGGCGACCTTGCTGGAAATTCCAGCGACCTTGGGGTTAGCCCCTTTGCTCACCCGGGAAATAGCGGTCTATCAAACCCGAGGGGATTGGCATTTAGCCCGGGGTCTGTTGCGCTGGTCTCATCTGATGGTGTTGCTGGCGGGTCTGGGATTAGCCGCGATCGCCGCTGTGACCGCCACAGTTCTCACCTCAGATCCCGATTCTCCCCGACGGATTGTGTTTTGGATTGCCGCGATCGCACTCCCGCTGATGGCACTGTCGCGGATTAGAAGTGCGACGATGCAAGCCCTCGATCGCATTGTCCTGGGCCAACTCCCCGAACTGGTCGTCCGTCCCGTTGTTATCATTCTCCTGCTGTGCGGTGGGTATTTCCTGCTGGAAGAGCGCCTCACTGCACCGATCGCAGTGGCAATCTATACCACGGCCACCGCAGTGGCATTTCTCTGGGGCGCAGCCCTGCTGCAACGGGCACTGGCGGCTAAACTCCAACCCGCCTCTCCTGGCTATCGTCGGGGGGAATGGATCCGCGAAGCCTTACCGATGCTGTTCGTGGGCGGAATGTATATCCTCAACAACCAAACCGATACCGTCATGTTAGGAGCGATGGCCAATGCCGAAACCGTGGGCATCTATCACATTGCCAATCGCGGCGCGGGACTGATTACCTTTATTTTGGTTGCCTTTAATACTTCCCTCGGTCCGACCTTTGCCAGTCTCTACGCCCAGGGAAATCGCGAGAAATTGCAACGAGTCATCACGAAAAGCTGTCGGTTAATTCTCTTGGCCGCTGTGCCGATCGCCACAATTTTAATTCTCTTCGGAAATTGGTTTTTATTGTTATTTGGTCGGGAGTTTGTCGCCGGTCACGGTGTTTTAATCGTGCTGTGTTTGGGCCAGTTAACTAATGCTTTTACCGGATCGGTGGCGGTGTTGCTGAACATGACCGGCCATCAAAAAGATACGGCGATCGGTGTGACGATTAGCGCCTTGCTCAATATTATTCTGAATGCCACGCTGATTCCCCTGTGGGCTGGCGAGGGAGCCGCGATCGCCACCGCAACCAGTATGATGCTTTGGAATATCTTGCTCGTCTGGTTTGTCTACAAACGACTGAACATTTACGCCACCGCCTTGGGCAAAATCGGTTAATTTTATCCCCCGGAGGAGACAATCACATGATAATGCCAAACTTTCTAATAATCGGCGCTCCGAAAGCCGGAACCAGTGCCATTTATTACTACCTCAACCAACATCCGGAAATTTACATGAGTCCGGTGAAAGAACCCCATTTTTTTGCCTTAGAAGGGCAATCCATTGACTTTCAAGGTCCCGGGGATAAAGAGCGCTATCGGGATGCAGTGACTCGAGTAGAAGATTACCGCAAGCTATTCGATGGGGTATCGGACGAAATCGCGATCGGCGAAGCCTCCACCACGTATCTGAGTAGTCCGCAAGCCCCCTTCCGCATTCAGCATCACATTCCTGACGCCAAACTGATTGCCCTGCTTCGCAACCCCGCAGATGCCGCTTATGCCTGTTTTCTCCACCTAGTGCGCGATGGCGACGAACCCCTCACGGATTTTGCGCGGGCGCTGCAAGCCGAACCCCAGCGCATTCAGCAAAACTGGGAAGGCATTTGGCACTATAAAAATCGTTCCTTTTACTCTCCGCAAATCCAGCGATATTTGCAGGTTTTCGACCGCAACCAGCTCAAAATTTATCCCTATGACAGGTTTAAGCAAAATCCCACTGGCATATTGCAAGACATCTTCCAATTTTTAGAAGTAGACGATAAATTTATACCGGATATGTCGGAGCGCTATAATGTATCGGGAATGCCGCAAAACTCCACGTTAAACAAACTGATGGTCAAACCGAATCCCATCAAGTCTACTATCAACCAACTGTTGCCGAAAGAAATTCGGCACGGCATTGCCAATCGGCTGAAACAATGGAATTTTAGGGGCTATAAAAAGCCGCCCATGCCTCCGGAAATCCGCCAACAACTGCTGCGGGAATATCGCGAGGATATCTTAAAATTGCAAGAGTTGATTCACCACGACCTTTCTCACTGGTTGGAACCAATTGAATCGAAATAAAGGCCAAGTGGCAAAAGCCAATTCTGCGAGCCACTGCTTTGATGTTGTTCGATAAAATGCCATGCAAGAACCTAATTTTTTCATTGTTGGAGCGCCCAAATGCGGAACCACTGCCCTGAGCGAATATTTGAGGACGCATCCGCAGGTTTATATGTCTTCCCCGAAAGAACCTCATTATTTTGCCGAAGATTACAATCATACGCCGTTTACCACTTGGGAGCGCTATTTGGAATTATTTGCAGATGCTACAGCGCAGCACAAAGCCGTAGGCGAAGCATCGGTTCATTATTTATGTTCTGATGTGGCGTTAGAGAATATTCGCCGCGTTCAACCGACGGCTAAAATTATTGCCATGCTTCGCAATCCGGTAGAATTGGTTTATTCTTATCATTCGCAATTGTTGTACAATACGGGAGAAGATGAGCCGGACTTTGAAAAAGCGTGGCGGTTGCAAGGCGATCGCCAAACCGGAAAGTTTCTGCCCAAACGATGCAGCAATCCCCGGGTTTTGCAATACAAACATCTCGGACAACTTGGTTCCCAAGTGGAAAAACTCCTCGCTGTATTTCCCGCCTCGCAAGTCAAGTTGATTTTATTCGATGATTTTAAAGCTTCCCCGAAAAAAATTTATGACGAGGTGTTAGAATTTTTGCAGGTTCCGTCCGATAACCGGGTGGATTTTCCTCGGGTGAATGCCAATAAAGGGCACAAAAATCCGCTGTTGGGTCAGTTTACCGAAAAAACCCCCAGTTGGGCGATCGCCGTGGCGAAAAAAACCCAATCCTTTTTGGGAATCGAGAGCTTTGGCATTATGAATGCTATCCGCAAGGTTAATGCCAAACCCCAAGAACGTACTCCTCTCTCTCCGGATTTCCGCGCTGAGTTAATCGAAGAATTCCGGGCAGAAAATGATAAATTATCCCACATTTTACAGCGCGATTTAAGCCATTGGATGAGTTAAACCCTCTCAATTTGCTAACTACAGGGAAAAATTATATGCCAAACGAACCGTTAGTGACCATTGCCATCAATAATTACAATTACGGGCGATTTCTGGGCGCAGCCATTGACAGCGCATTGCAGCAAACTTATCCCCATATTGAGGTGATTGTCGTAGACGATGGGTCTACAGACAATTCCCGGGAGGTTATCGCCGAATATGGGGATAAAATTCTGCCAATTTTACAGGAAAATGGCGGTCAGGCGTCGGCTTTTAACAGTGGGTTTGAAGCCAGTCGCGGCGAGATTATCTGCTTGTTGGATGCCGACGATTTGTTTGTGCCGACCAAAGTGGCAGAGGTGGTGGAGGCGTTGCAAGAAAATCGCGATCGCGGGTGGTGTTTTCATCCGCAACAATGGGTGGATGCACAGCTCAATCCCATCCCCGGAGGACAAAAGGAGGTGGGTTTATCGGCAGAATACGATTTTAGAGGACCGCTGAAACGGGGAAAGTTAAACAATTACCTTCCGCCCTCGGGATTGCCGGCAACTTCGGCGTTTTGCTTTCGCCGATCGCTGTTGGAGAAAATGTTACCTATGCCTGAAATTCCCATACTCAGCGATAACTACCTCAAGTTTTTAGCCCTAGCGTTAACCCCGGGTTATGTCATCAATCGCTTTTTATCCATTCAGCGCATCCATCAAAATAATGCATATACCGATCGCAACGATCGGTTTAAAACCACGGCAAGAATTGAAATTCTCACCGCCTATTGGATGCGCCATTATTTTCCCGAAGCGATTTGGACGTTTAGCAATAATTGCTTTGCCAATGGCATTGCGGCGTCTTGGAAAAGTGGCGGGTTAGTAGGAGACTCGCGAGACTGGATAGATAAGTATCTCGCCAGCACTCCTTGGCGCGATCGCCTGACCATCTATTTAAAATCGGTTTATTACTATTTACAATGAGGGAATTAGTCAGACTCGGAGAAAAACTGCTAGTTATCGTCGGAATTATCTACCTGTCGGGTAGCCTCTATAAATTAGTTCCGGATCCGGTCTCTTCTCTGACTCAATATGGGGTTTATGGGATGAGTTTTCTGCTGCTGTTAGCGCGCTGGCGCAGAACGGTTCGCACCTTGTTGCGCGATCCATTTCTGTGGTTGCTGTTAACCCTGACCCTGCTTTCCTTTTTGTGGTCTGCGTTTCCTAAAGATACTCTAAAAAGTGGAATTGTCGCCTGTCAAACGGCTTCGTTTTCCCTTTACGTCGCTTCCTGCTATACCTTAAAACAGCAAATTCGCCTGATGGCATGGGCGATGGGAATTATCGGCGTTATCTCGGTGTTGTACACCCTCGGGATGCCCTCGGAAGGGATTCATACCACTGGGGATCATGCTGGGGCGTGGCGCGGCCTTTACGTGCATAAAAATATTTTAGCTGAAATTTCCGCCTATAGTGCCCTGATTTTCTTATTTTTGACGATGATTCTTCGCCGCTTTACTTATATTGCTTGGGGCGGTTTGTTCCTGTGGGTGGCGCTGCTTATCCTGTCTACTTCTAAGACGGGTTTGATGGTATTTATTACGGTTTCGATTCTGTTGCAGCTTTACAAGGGTTTGCGCTGGCGGGATACGAATGCGGTGATTATACTCAATATTATCATTTTAATTTTTGCGGCCCTGGCGCTCACGTTTATCAGCAATGCGGGAATCATTCTCGAGAGTATGGGGCGGGATTTGACCCTGACGGGACGAACGGAAATTTGGGCCGGTGCGATCGCCCGCATTCAGCAACGCCCCTGGTTGGGTTACGGGCGCGCTGCATTTTGGCATCCGAGAAGCGCGATACCGGCTGCGATCGGGGAAGAAATCGGGGCGAATTACATTCCGCCTCATGCCCATAATGGCTTCGTGAATCTCGCTTGCGATTTGGGTTTAATGGGATTATTCTTTTTTCTGCTGAGCTATTTCTTAGCGTGGGGACGGGCCTATCATCGGGCGCGGTTGACTCGCGGGCCGGAGCACCTGTGGCCATTGATGTACTGTTCTTTTTTATTGCTCTATAATATCACGGAAAGTTCGATTATGGCGCATAATTCTGCCCTGTGGGCAACCTACATGATGGCGGTGCTTTCTTTGGGACGAATTACCGTCGAGTCGCCGCTTCCGGAAAGCACCGAAGCGCCTTCCGCATCCCCAGCATTGTCAGGGGAAAAAGACAAGAATTATTCAAACGTTTAACGAGGGATAACCATGTCTGAAATTGCGATTTTTCTTAAAGATTTAGACGGGGGAGGCGCAGAACGGGTGATGCTGAATTTAGCCGAGGGTTTTGCTTGGCAAGGGATGGATGTAGACCTGGTATTAGTCACCCCAGAAGGGCCTTATCTTTCGCAAATTTCCCCACAGATAAACGCGGTGAATTTAAACCGCAAAAGTTTGTTGAGAAGCCTTCCAGATTTGGTGGGCTATCTGAAACGAGAACGCCCGAAGGTGCTGCTTTCGGCGTTGGAAGATACCAATTTGGTGGCGCTGTGGGCGAAATCCCTGGCGGGGGGTTGCACGCGCACTATCGTCACGGTTCACAATACCTTGTCTCGGGAATCGCGCCATGCACCGAATCTAAAACGCAAGTTCGTTCCCTATTTGATTCCCTGGGTTTATCCGATCGCCGATGCAGTGGTTTGCGTGTCGCGCGGTGTCGCCAAAGACTTGAACCAGTTAGGTTTGCGCGGGGAAAATATCCATGTGATTTACAATCCTATCGTCACGCCGCCATTGCAAGCCAAACAGGAAGAATCCATCGACCATCCGTGGTTTTCTCCGGGAGAACCGCCGGTGATTTTAGGGGTGGGACGGTTGAACAAACAGAAGGATTTTCCTACATTAATTCGCGCGTTTGCGAAAGTGCGAGAAAATCAATCGATGCGGTTGATGCTGTTAGGAGAAGGGGAGGAGCGATCGCATCTGGAATCGTTGGTGCGAGAGTTGGGTATTGCTGCAGATGTGGCGCTCCCTGGCTTTGTGGCGAATCCCTATGCCTATATGGCGCGATCGGCGCTGTTGGTGCTATCCTCGGCTTGGGAAGGGTTTGGCAACGTGCTGGTGGAAGCTATGTCTGCCGGTACCCCCGTGGTGTCCACAAACTGCGAAAGCGGTCCGGCAGAAATTTTAGCCGAGGGAACCTATGGGAAATTAGTGCCGGTGGGGGATAGTGAGGCAATGGCAACGGCGATCGCCCAAACTCTGGCAGAAGTTCCGGATGGTCAGGTCTTGCAAACTAGAGCGGCGGTGTTTTCTGCAGAGAATGCGATCGCCCAATATCGGCAATTATTCCCAATGGATTCCCCGGCGCGATCGCATGACTCGCCTAACCTCATTCAGCCTCGCGGTCAATGATTTTCCATTCCCACGGTGGCGATAAAAACGAGTTTTTCCCGGGAAATAGGAGCCTTTCCAAGCTCTTCCCTGGGGATGAGGAAAACTCAATCGCCAACTTGCTATCCTTGAACTGGATTAAAAGTGGGTTTTAAAGTTGTGAATTATGTTACAACCATTACAAGCAGATATCGAGCGCTACGTCTTGATGGACGAGCACCCCTGGTGGCTTCTACTGCTCACCAAGCAGGGGTTATGGGCGATGACTCAATATCGCTTTAGCCGCTGGGTGCATTTTAACGTTCGCATGCCGCTCGTTCGCCAATTTTTGAAAGTGTTTTGTGCCATTTGGCAAAAACTGATTGAAATCGTTACCGGCAGTGAATTTCCCAACCGCGCGGAAATTGGACAAGGAGTTTTTATCCCCCATGTTAACGGGATATTTATTCATTGCGATGCCAAAATCGGCAAGGAGTGCGTGTTAAGTCAGCAGGTGGCGATTGGGGCGGCGATGCGCGGCGACAATCAAGGCTGTCCCCAACTCGGCGATCGCGTGTTTGTCGGTCCGGGGGCTAAAATTATCGGCAATATCGAGATCGGCAATGATGTGGCGATCGGGGCCAATGCGGTGGTCACGAACGATATCCCGGATAACGCCGTAGCCGTGGGTATCCCCGCTCGAGTAATCAGTTACAAAGGCTCTGACGAGTTGATTCTCGCTGGCGAATCCTCACCGTGACTTTCCCCCGGAGAACTTCTATCCATTGGCTCAAACATCTATTTCCACATTTACCTAGGGTAAGGACTTGGCCCAAACCTGTGCCTACATTTCATCTAGATCGTTAATGCTTGAAAAACGGTATCGCACGGCTTTGACAAACCGGATTGGCTATTATCTTTTTCCCCGACAATTGCTACTCAGTTTTTCACCCATGAAACCAACGATCGCCCTCTCGAAAACCAAAGTTATCTATATTGCGGTTGCCATTGTTGCTTTTTTCTTTGCCGTTTATGCCAGCACTCTATTCAGCCCCTCTCCGGATGCGAATGTATCCACAATGGGTGCGAATCGCACGGTATTTACCACAGCGAATAACGAACGATACGAATGGAAAGCGGTAAAAATCGGCGGCGGGGGTTTTGTTACCGGGGTGACGATTCATCCCAAGGAACCGGATCTATTGTACGTCCGCACCGATGTGGGGGGTGCGTTTCGCTGGAACCCGCAAACCGAAAGCTGGGTGCAATTGCTGCGCGGGGATAATGTATCGCCGGAGATTTCGCGCAGTATCGAAAGTCTGGCGATCGCGCCGCAAGACCCCAACATGCTCTATATTGCCACCGGGGCTTACACCGAGCGCAAAAAACAACCCGTCCCCGGGGCGGTTCTCAAGTCGCGCGATCGCGGCGAAACCTGGCAAGTGCTAGACCTCTCCATCCCGATGGGGGGGAACGAAGATTGGCGCTGGACCGGAGAGCGTCTGGCGGTAGACCCCAACAACAGCAATATCGTCTATTTCGCCTCTCGCCGCAATGGGTTGTGGCACACGGAAGATGGCGGTCAAACCTGGAGACAGATCCCTACCGCCCAAGTACCGGTGGGGAAACCCCAGGGAGAGAAGGACGATCGCGCCGGGGTTACATACGTCACCTTCGACCCCACAGCGGCGGCGATCGCTAACAAAACCCAAGTTATCTACGCCGGGGTTGCCGGTCAAGGCATTTACCGCACCACCGACGGCGGTAACACCTGGGAATGGTTGCGCGGCGGTCCGGATCGCAAATTGGTGCCGCAACAGGGGGTCGTCAATGCCAACCAAGAATTAATCGCCACGTTTTATCGCACCAAACAAGACAGCCGAGGCGCAGTGTGGAAATACTCCCCCCAGGGGTGGCAAGACATTACCCCAGAACCGGGTAAAAATTACGCTGGCGTTACTGCAGACCCCAACAATCCGAATCGCCTATTTGTCCTCACCTATCCCATGACGCCGAAACAAATTTATCGCTCAGACGATGGCGGCGAAACCTGGGTGACGTTAAACCATCATTTGGATAAACTCCCTTGGTGGCCGCAGTGGAGTTTTTGGACCCTTTCTGGGGGAATTGCGGTGTCTCCATTCCAGAGCGATCGCCTGTGGCTCACCAACGGAATTGGTGTGTGGAAAACCGACAATGCAGGGGATAATTCCCTCCACTGGTCTGCGACAGTTAATGGTCTGGAAGAAACCGTCACCTTTGATGCACTCAGCACTCCCAATGGTGCCAGTTTGATTACCGCGATCGCCGATTTTGATGGATTTCGCCATACCTCTTTCTCGGAGTTTCCCACGCACAATCATGGCCGGGAAGTGTTTAATACCACCACCAGTATCGACTACAGTCGCGGCAATCCTAACTTTATCGTTTCTGTCGGTGCCACCCAGCATAATTTCTCCGTCAGTCGAGCGGGATTTTCGACGGATAATGGCCGCAATTGGCAGCAGTTTCCTTCCCTAGAAAATAACACTCATCCCGATAAGTTGGTGTTTGGAAATGTGGCAGTTTCGGCCACAGATACAAATAATATTGTGTGGCAACCAACCAATAGCGCGTCTCCCTATTATACCACAAATCGGGGAGAAACATGGCAGCAAAGTTCCTTGGTTTCGGGACAAAAAATGGGCGGGGCACATACCCATTTGTGGAATCCGCAGCAGGCATTAGCCGCAGATGCAGTGCGCGCAGAAACCTTTTATCTCTACCATCACGGCAAAAAAGGATTGCTTCGCACCGATGACGGGGGCGCAACCTGGGCGATGGTGAATGAAACCCTACCGGCAGGGGTTTGGAAAGGCGCGAATGTGAAAACGGCACCGGGAATAGCGGGGGAAGTATGGGTGAGTTTAAAGGAGAAAGGGTTGTATCGCTCGGTTGATTTTGGCGAGGAATTTGTGCGGGTGCCGCAGGTGGAACGCGCACAAGTGCTGGGATTTGGCAAAGCCGCACCGGGGATGAATCATCCGACGGTTTACCTGCAAGGAGAGGTCGCCGGCGCGCGGGGGGTTTTCCGCTCGACGGATTTGGGCGCGAGTTGGGTTAAAATTGCGGAAACGCCCAAGGGGTATTATGAAGATGCCCGGGTGTTGGTGGGGGATATGAATGCTTTCGGACGGGTGTTTTTGGGTACGGTGGGCAATGGGTTTATTTATGGAGAACCGATGAATGCTTCGCCAGGGGAATCGTGAGGTATTGTGGGGTGGGCAAGGACTTGCCCACCGTAGCGCTCGAAATGTAATGATTTGATAACGTTAGGCCCGGCGCTTGCGATCGCATGTAATTTTTTGTAAAGAACGTTCGATCGCCATACCCGGTTCGGGAGTATTATGGTGAGGAACATTTCGATCGCAGGTCGTTACTTATGCATAAAAGATTCACTGCCCTGGTAACGGGAATCTCCACCACTGCCCTCACTTGCGCGATCGCCCTGAGTGCTTCTGCTGCTCATGGGTTTACCCTCTCGAGTTCTTCTGGGACTTGGACGGGTACCGACGGCGGTCTTTTTGTCGCAACTCCCACGGTTGGCGGGGAAAATCAGGTGCGCTGGGGCAATCCGGCGACGAATGCGGGTCAAAGCGGATTGGGATTTACCGGGGTAGGTCGCACCACCTTTACTCCTGGGGAAGTCTTCCAACTCGGTACCCTGCGTCATCAGAAATTAGGGTTGGTAAGGGGGAGAACGGAAACCCTCGTCATTTATGCGTAGGGAGGAGTTCTCCCCCCT
>NZ_JAJENT010000623.1:0-4477 GCF_035615515.1 Phormidium sp. CCY1219 | reverse complement strand
TCCATTTCCCCTGGCTCTCATCCCGACGCTCACCAAGCACGGGTAGAGCGCGGGGCTTCCCGCCGAGAAGCTAACTGAGGCGCGATTTCCTGCAACCCCGACCCCTGAATCCTTACCTATTGTCTGTGGATGCGCCGACGGTGAGGGGGGTATTAGCTGATAAAGGCTTGGTGTTCTGGAGATGCCAATCCCGCTTGTAGGGTTTCCAAAACGGCGGCGAGGTTATTTTGCAACAATTGCTCTCGATTTAGCCATAAACCGGGAAAAACACGACTGCACAGAATACCCTGGTCATTAGGAGGGAGAGACTGATAAACTCGGTAGAAGAATTTAAATTGGTTTTTAAGGAATTCGATAATTTTGATAAAAAAGCCGTGGTGGGGGATAAAAAATGGATGTAAAATGTGGTGAATATTGGCAACAATTTTTTCGCCAATATTGAGCGTTTCGGTGCGTCAATCCCGGCGTTTATGGGGTGATTTTTCCATTTATGTGAGAGCGGGGGTGACGCACCCTACGGGGCGGTGGGTGTTGCTATTCGGTGCGTCAGTGCATGAAAAATGTGGTGAACATTGGCAACAATTTTTTCGCCAATATTGAGAGCGCTGCTAGAGTTGTAACCAGTCGTGAATTTCGCGCGCCAACCAGATGCACTCGGACTCGGTTAAATTGCGTCCGGAACTGCCAAAGGAATATTGTTGATAGTATTCCGGTTTGTGACCGGCGGTAATTGCCACTCCCATGACAAATTTTTTGTTATCGTAGTAAATGGAGACATCTTGAATTTGATTGGTGACGCCGAGCTGACGACGGTAAGTAAAGCCGAGGCGTTTGTTTTCGATTTCAAAGGTATTTCTGGCGCGATCGAGGAAGACGGTAGTGCGTTCGAAATAATCGCTCAAACAAGCAATGGCGATCGGGAGAATGAGTAAGGGAAGGATAACGATCGCCACCTGGAGGAGCAGAGAAAGCACCGAGATAGCGCCAATGCCAATCAGGATATAAATTAATAGCTGAGCGGCCAAATCAGAGGCGCTGAGACTGTCTTTTAACGAGGCGAAAGCGCTTTGAATGGCGATCGCACCGCGCTGTAGCAGTTGGGAGGCAGACTGGCGAATTTTCAGACCCGGTTCTGGGATAGAAATGAGTAAAGTTTGCGGTGTTTTTTTCAGGTGGATGGGGGTAAGGTCTGGTTGAGAAATCGAGTCAGTTTCGGTGGATAAAGCAGTAGCGGAGTTGAGCGCGCCGATCGCAACTCTTGCAGAGGGAAAGCGATCGTCGAGTTGAGGTTCTACGAGAGTTTCGAGCCAATCGAGAAAATAGGGATTGAGATTGGTGCTGACGCGATCGCGAAAATCCAGGTGCAAATTTTTTTGCAATAACTCTGCCGGTGGCGTGCCGGTGAGCAAATGAACTAATGTCGCACCTAGGGCATATAAATCCGACGCCGGGACTGCCTGACCGCCAAATTGCTCTAACGGAGTATAACCGTAGGTGCCCACCACGGTGAAGCTTCTGCGCGCCACAGCGGCTTTATCCTGCACTGCGCCGAAGTCTACCAGATAGATTTCCTCATCTTCCCCGAAAATCAGATTGCTCGGTTTGATATCGCGGTGGAGGACCGGGGGATTGAGTTCGTGCAGGTATTGCAAGATATCCAGGGTGGCGATCGCGATATCGCAGACTTCCGCCTCGGTAAATTTTTTCCCCTCATCCAACAACTGCATCAGAGAGGCCCCGGGGATATAATCGTGAACTAAACCGGACCAGAGTTTGTCATCTTCGAGGGCGAAGCGATCGCGATAGCGAGGAATGCGCGGGTGGTCCAAATTTTCCAGGACCTTCGCCTCGCGTTCGAACAGTTTCAGATTTTCCCACGCATTGGATCCACCCCAAACCAACAACTTCACCACCACGGGTTTTTCGCTACTGAGATCCTCTGCTAACCAGGTTTCCCGTGCGGGGTTATCGCTCAACTGCTCTTTGAGTTGATAGCGTTCTTGCAATACCGACCCTGTTTGCGGCATATTGTTAAAAGCGAATGTTAGATCGTGATTGTCTTAATTCCAGGGTAGCAATTTTTCCCCGGGGATGGCGGTCAATCCAATCGTGACAATTGAGCCGTTTGATGAGTCGCCACATCGCGCACCGGCTTGGTTTTTTTGTCACCTTGCCCTGGGCAAGTGCTATTTTTAACCATTGGCGCAACTGTCCGAGCTGTAGGTCGAGTTCTTCGGCGAGGGAGTTAAGCAAGGGTGCAAATTATTTTGCACATTTATTGGGGAGGGAGGCGGTAGTTCTGGTGGGGCGTTCCCAGGGGGTGGCCTGGGAACGAGTTAAAATATTTTTTCGTACCCACGGACGAGGGGGGGAGGTTGTTTTCCGTTGCACGATAAAAAAGCACACCCCCCTTCGTGACAAGGAGGGCGCTTCGATGCTGCATTTCGCCCAACTTAATAAGCGTCTTGCAGTTCGTAAAAGTCGGGGGAGATGTAATCCTTTCGCAAGGGCCAGCCGACCCAATCTTCCGGCATCAAAATCCGTTTGAGATTCGGATGTCCTTCATAGACGATGCCGTACATATCGTAGGATTCCCGTTCTTGGAAATCGGCGGTTTTCCAGATCCAGTAGACCGAAGGAACGGTGGGATTATCTCTGGGTAGGAAGACCTTGATGCGGACTTCCTCCGGGCGATCGGCATCATCCTCGACTTTAATTAAGTGGTACATGCTGACCAGGGGTTCACCCGGGCCGGGGTCGTAACCGCACTGACACTGCAGGTAGTTAAAGCCGTAAGCATAAAGGGCGGTGGCCAAGGGGATGAGAAATTCGGCTTCGACCTTGATGATTTCGACGCCGAGATTATCTCGTTCTAGGGCTTCATGTTCGAAACCATTTTCGGTAAGCCACTGGGAAATTTTACCCGCTTCTACAATTTGTTCTTGAGATTCTTGGGATTCTTCAGGCACGATTTTCCTCCTTCTGGGTGGCCTTCAGTGCGGGGGGAACCGGCATTCCCATTGCTTCGGTGAGTTCTTTGGGTGGCGTTTGACGGGTGGAGGTTTGTAGGTACTGACCCGTCAAGATGGGTTCGACCACTTTCATGTTGTGCTTGCGGGTGTAGAAGCGGTGGTCTTGTTCAATATTTGCCCGCTGTTGCATGGAATCGTTGGCGATTTTTTTGCGAAGTTTAACGATCGCATCGATAATCGCTTCCGGACGTGGAGGGCAACCGGGAATGTAAACATCCACCGGAATCAGTTTATCCACGCCGCGCACTGCGGTGTGGGAGTCCACGCTAAACATGCCGCCGGTGATGGTGCAAGCGCCCATTGCGATGACGTATTTGGGTTCGGGCATTTGTTCGTAAAGCCGCACCAGGGCCGGGGCGTACTTCATCGTGATCGTGCCGGCGGTGATGATCAAGTCAGCTTGACGCGGACTGGATCGAGGCACCAGACCGAAGCGATCGAAGTCAAAGCGCGACCCGATCAGGGCGGCAAATTCGATAAAGCAGCAGGCGGTTCCGTAAAGCAGAGGCCACAGACTAGAGAGTCGCGCCCAGTTGTACAGGTCATCCACGGTGGTGAGGATGACATTTTCGGAAAGTTCTTGAGTCACTTGAGGACGTTCGATCGGGTTAGCGATTTGTCCTTCAAAGTTGTTAGAGGTTGTTGGGTTAGGATTTAGGACCATTCTAAGGCTCCTTTGCGCCATGCGTACACCAGAGCAATTACGAGAATTGCGACAAATATGAGGGCTTCAATAAAGGCCAGGAGTCCAAGTCGGTGGAATGCGACCGCCCAAGGATAGAGGAAGACGGTTTCCACATCGAAGATGAGGAAGACCAGGGCGAACATGTAGTAACGGATGTTGAACTGGATCCAGGCTCCGCCGATAGGTTCGATGCCGGATTCGTAGGTGGTTCGCCGTTCTGGGTAGGTTGCTTTCGGACGCAGGAGTTGAGATGCACCGAGAGCTACCACCGGGACTAGGCCGCACACGAATAGAAAGCCGAGAAAATACTCGTAGCCGCTAAGGACAAACACGATAAATAACTTGAGGTTGACAGAACTTCTAAAACGAATTGTTTACATTTTTACATAATTGGGGCGCGAGCGACCCCGAGAACCTGGGCTTTTGCACGGGCCAGGGGGGTTGGAAATTCCAATGCCTCTCATAAAACTTAGCAAATTTCCGGGATTTCTTCAGTAAAACCACTCAGTGGCGAGTTTGGTGAGTGGGTAGCCCCCAGACCTTTTCCCCGAGGGCGACGCAGCCGCAATCACCCGGTGGGTTGCATTGGCAGCCCTTCGGGGGGAGAATTGCTCCGGGTCAGGGTTTAAGGTAAAATGGGGCTAGATTTAGAAATCCGGCGATCGTTTTTAAAGATTGTAACGAAGTCAGCACCCCGCTCTAAAGAGACGGGGCTTCTAGCCCCTGACTTTAGGTAGCTGACCAGCCTAAGCCCTACGAG
>NZ_JAJENT010000622.1:0-7496 GCF_035615515.1 Phormidium sp. CCY1219 | reverse complement strand
GTGGGGAAAAGCGCCTTTAAAAGTCCGACTTTGGACTCTTTAAGAATCCCTCGGATTTATCCGTAGGGAGTATCAAAAGTGGTTGTGGGCATGGTGGAGAGAGTCTTCCCCCAGTGGGAGCCTAGAGGGCGATCGAGAGACGCCGCGATCGCGCAAGCTGCGCGGGTGTCCCTGAGTGCGATAAGTTGATAAAGAGAACGATTTCAAAGTTTCGGCGATCGCGACCCCGGATGCCAGGGGGGGCAAAGCCTGCCCAAACGATGCCGCAGCCTCAAGGTTGTTGCCTAAACCCGACAAAAGAAACCATAAATGAGCATTCCAACTTCAGTGCTGGAAGACTTGCTGCAAGCGATGCCCCAGCTTCGGCCTCAAATTTACTTCAAATCTTCCCTCACCGCACTGTCCCATGCCATGGAAGATCAAATATTGGCCGGGGCAGATCGAGCGTTAGTGGTTGCTTGCTTCCAAAGAGAGCGATTTTATCGCCAAGAAGCGCACCGATATCGGCGGATAGGGACGACAACCGACCAACTGTACGTGCTGGCGGCACCGGAGACCGAATTTAAAAGCGGTTCGGACGTTCACGAAACCGTGGCATTTGAACCATCAGACGGCTTAGCCAACGAGTGGCACTTATTAGTGCTTGCCGAGCAATATGCCTGCTGCTTGGTGTGTCGCGAAAGCAATAGCAATGGGATTGCCGACTCGGAACTGAACGGAATGGATCAAGCGCGACGGTTTGAGGGGATATGGACCTTCGATCGCCTAGTTTGCACCAAAGTCGGGGAACTGTTGCTCGAGCGAGTTCGCATCTATCGCCCCGAATTAGACGCCAAAATCGATCGCGCCTTCCACACCTACAACTTAGGCGTCAAACCCGACAGCGACGCCCTGGGCGGCTTCCAAAACGTAGATCCAGGCCCATTTGCCCAAAGGTTAGTCACCTACCTGCAAGCCGGCCAGCACAAATTACTCAAAACCTACCGCTCGATCGCCGCCCAAGAAAGACGGGAACGTTCCATCAACTCGATTACCACCGCCATCCGCCAATCCCTCAATCCCGCAGACATCTTCCAAGTTGCCGTGCGCGAACTGGGACAGGCCCTCGATGTTTGTCGCTGTTTGATTTATCGCTGCAAAGAAAGCGATGCCACCGCCACCATCGATCGCGAATATTTAGGCGCATCCGTGCCCTCCCTGGCGGGACAAACTTGGCCGCTACAAGATAATCCCCTGTTTCGCGAAGTCGTGGAAGCCCTCGCCCCAGTGGCGGTAGAAAACGCCCTCACCGATCGGCGGATTGCCAATTCCAAAACCCTGCAAACCCTGATGCAAGAGTGGCAGATTGGCTCCTGGTTGATGGTGCCGGTGCTTTATAAAAACCAAGTAGTGGGCATGGTGGAATTGCACCAGTGCGGTTGCGACCCTCGGGTATGGGACGCCGAAGAGCTCACCTTAGTCGATGCGATCGCCACCCAAGTGGGGGTCGCCCTGATTCAAGCGGAAGCCTATGCCAACCTTGAAGGTCTCAACCAACAACTCGAAGCCCTCGATCGCACCCGCAGCAATTTAATCGCGATCGCCGGCCACGAACTTCGCACCCCCTTATCCACCATCCAAGTCTGCCTCGAGAGCCTATCCTCCGACCCGGATATGCCCGCCGAACTGCGACAGGTGATGCTCAGCACCGCCTTAGACGATGCCGAACGCATGCGAACCCTGGTGCAAGACTTTCTCACCCTCTCGCGCCTGGAAAGCGGACGAGTGGAGTGGAATCCCGAACCCCTGCCCTTGCTCGAATGCGTGGAACTGGCCCTGAGCAGCATTCGCACCCGCGCCAATTCCTCCTCCCATGAAGTCCCCGAAATCTCTACCCATCTGCCCGACAACCTGCCCTTAGTGCGCGCTGATGGGGAGTGGTTGGTGGAAGTTCTCTCGAAATTGCTGGATAATGCCTGCAAATTTACCCCCGCCGATGGGGAAGTCAAGGTAGAAGCCCAGTTAAACCGCGATCGCTTCATTCAAGTCTCGATTTCCGATACCGGACGCGGTATCCCCTCCGATCGCCTGGAAGCCGTTTTCGACCGCTTCTATCAAGAAGAAGGTGCCCTGCGGCGCTCCACCGGCGGCACCGGCTTGGGTCTAGCTATCTGTCGCCAAATCGTTCATGCCTGGGGCGGCACCATTTGGGCCACCTCCGAAGGCAAAAACCAAGGCAGTCAGTTTCATTTCACCATCCCCACCGATGCCTCGGTCTCCGACTCCCCCTCTCCCTCCCCCAAATCTACCCCCAAATCTCGCCGAGGCAATCGCTCCTCCCGGGGACAGCGCCATCAGGCTAGCGGCAAGCGAAAGTAGCCTCCCTCACCCCCACCCTGCCGCAAACGACCCCCCAACTCCCCCCCTCCAGCTTCACAAATTACCAATAACCAACCGACAACCCCGCAAATTTAAAGAACTGTTACAGTTCTTTAATAAATCTGTAGACCCAAGGGGTGTCAGTGGTACGATGCCCTAAAAATTGCCTCTTGTAAAATCCGGAGTAAAATATGGCAGAAACATTGACGGGAAAACCGCCAAAATTCGGTGGCAGCACTGGCGGATTGCTCACCAAAGCCCAAATTGAAGAAAAATACGCCATCACCTGGACCTCCTCCAAGGAGCAAGTGTTTGAAATGCCGTCCGGCGGTGCTGCAATTATGAACGAAGGTGAAAACCTTCTGTATTTGCCGCGCAAGGAACACTGCCTCGCCCTGGGAACTCAATTCCGGACCAAATTTAAGCCCAAAATTGAGGACTACAAAATTTACCGGATTTACCCCAACGGCGAAACCGAGTACCTGCATCCGAAAGATGGCGTCTTCCCGGAAAAGGTCAACGATGGTCGTCCTTTTGTGGGCAAGATCGACCGCAACATCGGCAGCAACCCCGAACCCGCCAAACTCAAGTTCAGCGGCAAAAACCCCTTCGATCCCAACCCCGAAGGCTAAACCCGCTGCCCTGAACCGATTGGCTGGCGCGATGTTCTGTGCCCCCCACCCCAGGTAACGACAGTAGCACGGTTCGCCGTGCTGCTTTCGCCCACCTAGGGGAGGATCCATCGGCTAACCTCATGCCCCAGCCCCGCAGGGATATACCGATCTGTGGCTGGGGCATCTTTGTCCGCATCGAGGGCAACATGGACTTGCCTCGCTTTTGTCTAGGACAACCGCAGCGTAAATCACGGGTAGGGTGGGCAAATATTTGCCCACCCTACAGGTAGTGATTAATGGGAGGATTTGCGGTTGTCCTATTCTCCCTACCGCGATCGCAGATAATCGGTAGGATTTCCAGGGAGTTTTTCTGATGATTTTTCCAGATTTTTCGCAGTTTTCCGAACTGAGCCGTCGGGGTAATTTCGTCCCCGTCTATCAGGAATGGGTCGCCGACCTCGATACCCCAGTTTCCGCTTGGTACAAGGTTTGCGCGGGACAACCCTATAGCTTTTTGCTCGAATCCGTAGAAGGGGGTGAAACCCTAGGGCGCTATAGTTTCCTCGGCTGCGATCCCCTGTGGATTTTGGAGGCGCGAGGCACCCAAACCACTCAAAAACATCGCAGCGGCGAGGTGCAGGTCTTTGAGGGCAATCCGTTTGCTACCCTCGAACAGTGCCTCCAGCCTATCGATCCGGTGCATTTGCCGGAATTGCCCCCTGGGGTGGGCGGATTGTTCGGATTTTGGGGCTACGAGTTAATTCGCTGGATCGAACCGAGGGTGCCCACCTACGCGGCGCAAGAGGAGGATTTGCCCGATGGGTTGTGGATGCAGGTGGATAATCTGCTGATTTTCGACCAGGTGAAGCGCAAGATTTGGGCGATCGCCTACGCGGATTTGCGAACTTTACCCCAAAAAGCAGCTTACGATCGCGCTTGCGATCGGGTTGTGCGCTTGGTGGCTAAACTGCAACAGCCCATTTCCCACAGCGAAACCCTCCTAGAATGGATTCCCCCGGCCCGTCAAGCGCAACCGCAAGCTCCAGAATTGCGTTATACCAGCAATACCACTCCAGAGCGCTTTTGCCAAAATGTCTTAAAAGCGAAAGATTATATCAAAGCGGGGGATATTTTTCAAACCGTCCTGTCGCAACGATTATCTGTAGGGTATGAAGGAGACCCCTTTGCCCTTTATCGTTCTTTGCGATCGATTAACCCTTCTCCCTACATGGCCTATTTTCACTTCCAAGATTGGCAAATCATCGGATCGAGTCCGGAAGTGATGGTGAAAGCAGAATGCACCCCTGATGGGAAAAAATCAGCCCTAGTGCGCCCGATCGCCGGAACCAGGCGGCGCGGTTTGACCCCCCAAGAAGACCGGGAATTGGCCGCCGACTTGCTGCAAGACCCGAAAGAAGTCGCCGAACATGTGATGTTGGTGGATTTGGGTCGCAATGATTTGGGAAGGGTCTGCGTCAAAGGCAGCGTGACCGTAGATGAGTTGATGGTCATCGAGCGCTATTCCCACGTGATGCACATTGTCAGCAACGTGCGCGGGGAACTGTCCCCTGAAAAGAGTGCGTGGGATTTACTCCAAGCCTGTTTTCCGGCGGGAACCGTCAGTGGTGCCCCGAAAATTCGGGCGATGGAAATTATTTACGAATTGGAGGGTTCTCGGCGCGGGCCTTATTCCGGCGCATACGGATACTACGGGTTTGAGGGCGAGTTGAATACCGCGATCGCCATTCGCACGATGGTGGTCCGCCGCAATGGCCCGGGGAAACATACCGTCTCGGTGCAGGCCGGGGCCGGAATCGTTGCCGATTCGCAACCAGAAATGGAATATCAGGAAACCCTGAATAAGGCAAAAGGCTTGTTAGAAGCCATCCGCTGTTTGAAAGGAAGTCACTCGCCCCAGGAGTGAGGGTTTTCTCCCGATTCAAAGCTGAGTCATCTGGTTGCTGGGAATGGCCCGGCTGGGGTTGCCCGGTTTCATAATCACCGCTTTGTAAGGGATGACGCCGATTTCTTCGCTGCCAATACAGCGGGCGGCTCCTAGGGAAAGGTCTAAACTACGCGGGGGAATGTACGGACCGCGATCGTTGATCCGGACAATGACCGAATTGCCCGAATGCAAATTGGTGACTTTCAGATAGGTGTCGAAGGGTAAGGTGCGATGGGCGGCGGTCATTTCCTGTTGGTCGAACAATTCCCCGGTGGCGGTGAGACGATGGTGAAAGTACGCGCCATACCAGGAAGCTGTACCCTGTAGGGTTTGATTGGTTTCCACTAGGCCATAGATCTGTTTTTGGGCTTCCACGAAGGAAACGGGCCGGGCAGATAGGGCGATGCGGAGATTGTTCAGCCATTCGATCGCTAGCAAATCCCCGCTGCGATCGAGTTGGTTGGCAAGATGGCGGGTAATCGCAAATAAAGGGCGGACGCCGGCTTGCAAGACGGGTACTCCACCAATCTGAGCGAGTTGCAGGCGATCGCCCTGGGCATCCGGGTCTTGCAACCATTGTTGCACTCGATAGGCGAGCAAATCGGCAATGCTGCGATCGGGTAGTTGGGCAATGAAATATCCTTTCACCCAGACCTGAAATGCAGCGGTCTGGGATAATGGCATCACGGGTGTGGTCGCCTGGGAATGCCGGGAAAAATGTTGCCCGATCCATTGGGCGGTTAAGTCGCGATCGTCTCGCGTCATGTTTTGCTGAGCAAACGGATGCACGGTCACGACTTTCACCGTGACGGGGGCTGTGGTGGGGGGTTTTGCCGTGGCAGTTTTCGGTTGCCACAGGTTTTGCAAAAATCCCACCGGGGTGGCAACGGGAAAGCGCTGTGCTGCTATCGTATTGCCCGGGGCGAGATGCCTTGGGGGGGATTGCCACGCGATCGCTTCCCCGCCCAGTTTCGGCACTTGGTTCGTCTGCTTGGGTTGAGAAATACAAGCACTCTTCTGTGCGGGTTTGAACCAATTCAGGGCGGTAGTAAAGGGCTGGATGTTCCGCGTCTTGGAAGGGCGCTGGTTTGCGGAAATCTGCAAGTTTTTCCCCGGCAAAGTCCTGGCCCGGGGCGGGTTTTGGCGTTGGGAGACCGGGCGGCGGCGATCGGGTTTTGCGGCCCTGCGGCCCGGGTGGGGGCGACGGCGATCGCGCAACTCGAAATTCTGGGTCATCGCCGATAACGTTTTGCCAGAAAACGGTGTGGCATTGGCGGCGGTGGAATAATTGATTGATGTTTGGCTGGATAACCACAAACTGCTCAAACAGCAGGTCATCCAGACCAGTCCGAGAAATTGCATAAGCGTTTTTTCGCGAGTTGTAAAGTCACTCAACGTCCGGGTGAATGTGGTCTAGAATATCTCGATTTCACCCCTAAAGCAAGAGGGACTCTGGTGGGGTTTTTTCTGTTCCTCCGGTGGGGAATCAAGCCCGATCCCCGGCGGAAACTGCTGTTTCGTTTGTTTGGAATAGAGGTTAATATGAGTGGGTTAAAGTTTTACATTGTTGATGTTTTTGCGGTAGAAAAATATAGCGGAAATCCATTGGCGGTGGTGACGGGAAGCGCCGCGCTGTCGGATGTCCAGATGCAACGCATTGCTAAGGAAATGAATTATTCCGAGACGACGTTTGTTCTCTCGGAGGCAGTACGGGAAGGGGGCTATGATGTCCGCATCTTTACGCCAGAGCGGGAATTGCCTTTTGCGGGTCATCCGACTTTAGGGACGGCTTATATTCTCCAAAAGGAGATAATTAAAGCGCCTATCGAACGGGTGGCGTTGAATCTGAAGGTGGGCCAAATTCCGGTGATGCTTTATTATCGCGAGGGGGAGGTGGAGATGTTGTGGATGCAGCAACAACCACCCAGGTTTCTGTCGGTTTTAAACCGGGAAACTGTGGGTGAGGTTTTGGGTTTGGAATTGCGGGATATGGATTCTCGGTTTCCGGTGCAACAGGTTTCTACTGGGGTGCCTTTTGTGATGGTTCCGTTGCGGAATTTAGACGCATTAAATCGCGCAAAAGTCAACCGAGATAAGTATTTTAAATTGATTGCGGAGATGGAGGCGAAATGTCTGTTTTTGTTCTGCCCGGAAACTCGTCATCCGGAGAATCATCTCAGCGCCCGGATGTTTGCGGATTATTTGGGGGTACCGGAGGATCCGGCAACGGGCAGCGCTAATGGCTGTTTGGCGGGCTATGTGGTGGAATACGGCTATTTGGATTCGCCACCGATGCCCCTGCGGGTGGAACAGGGACATGCGATCGCCCGCCCATCCCTGTTATGGTTAAACGCCAGCAAGCAGCAAGGTGAGATATCCGTCTCCGTGGGCGGCCAGGTAATGTTAGTCGCCCACGGCGAACTGCTATAGCACACCATCTCTCATTTTCTCACGTAAATTATGCTGCACATAATATCTCAATATCTCACATTATCCGTAGTTCCACAATTAAAGCGGGGGATTGAAATCGCGCCTTTGCAAGCCACAATTAAAGCGGGGGATTGAAATCGCGCCTTTGC
>NZ_JAJENT010000621.1:0-246 GCF_035615515.1 Phormidium sp. CCY1219 | reverse complement strand
CAGAAAGTATTACCATTATGGAGCCAATGGAAACTGGACGTTTCAAGCGCAAGATGGGTTAAGACTGCTAGCACACGCAGAAACTCCTATCAAGCGACACATCAAAGTCAAAGGTGATAAGTCTTCATTTGATGGAGATTGGGCTTACTGGAGTAAGAGAGGAATTAATAAAGTTGGTCTCCCAACTAAATTAACCAGACTTTTGAAGGAACAAAAAGGCAAGTGCAATGAATGTGGCCTGTTCTT